>NZ_JACGAS010000011.1:0-56608 GCF_020138135.1 Campylobacter sp. RM12647
CTTAAGGAAATTCCTAGTTTTATATTTGAAATTTTTGTAGAATTTGAAATTGCTTTTTTACTTTAAATAAATTAATAAAAATCTCTTATTTTATTAAGCTAGGAACAAAGAACCTAGAAAATCAAGTGCAAAAAGGTGCAATTGATTTAGATATAGCTAAGCAAACTAAAGATGAAAAAATCGCACAAGAGCAAATAAAAACTGCAAACGATATGGAAACTCTAAAACAAAATCAATTCGCTACAAAAACACAACCTGAAATATTTAAAATGCAAAAGGAAAATCACAAAGCAAACTTAAGCAATACCTATTCGATTATAAATGAGCGTAAGCAAAATATGTTTTTTAAAGACCAAGCTTATAAAGAACAAGAAGAAGCTAAAAAAGTAATGAGTGATTTTAATGAGTTTTCACTCAAGTTTCCTAACTTAAAAGGAGATGATTTAAAGAATGCTTATTATAAGCATTTAAACTATATGCAAATGGCTGCTTTTAATGACCCATTAGCAACAGATACCCCTACTCAAATAGCAAACGCTCAAAAATACTTAGATAAACAGCGTTTATTTGAAAAGCATTTAGGATATACAGGACAAGGCTATCGTGCAAACGAAGATAACTTTAACCCTATTCCTAAAGGTAGTGGCAATAGTGCAAATAGTATGAATGATTATTTTGGAGTTTTAGACAAGGTTTCACAAATAAGCGATACAAAAGAAAACCTAGAAAAAGAATTAAAAGATATTGATAGTAAAATATTGTTAGCTAAAAAAGATGGAGAAAAAGAAAATATAATAAAATTAGAGCAAAGAAAAGATGAATTAAAAAACAATTTAAAACAATATGGAAATATTAATATCCCTAATGTAGGAGTAATACATACTTTAGGAGCATTGCAACAAATTTATGGTAAAGAAGAAGGACTTAATAGACAAAACGAACTAGAAAATCTAGCGGCACAAAAGAAACTATTGAATACTTATGCAGGATTAATTGAAGAGTCTAACCTACACGGATGGGATGGAAATGTATTAAATAAAACGCTTAATATTTTAGGATATGGAACAGTTAAAGACAACTTAAGAGAAGTAGCAAAACAAATAAAAGTATTAGCACAGACAAAAAGTATGAAGCTAAAACAACAATATGAAATATTTGCTTCTTTAGTTGATGATGATAGCTTATTCGGACAAAATGATGAAAGACTTATGCAAAATGCTAAGATATTTGATAATTTCTTAACTACTCAAGTAGATAGTGTATTAACAGCGTTTAATGATAGACAAAAAAATATGATAAAACAAGGGGTAAAATACGACCTTAAGCCTGTAGAATATTATTTCAAAAACAAACCTAAAAAAGCAAATTATCAAGGTATAAAAACTAATTATTCTAATAAAGGACTTGGTTATAACAATCCTTATGCAGGTGCAACTATATAAGTTTTAACTCCTTTTATGTTAATATAAATAAAAGGAGTTTTAATGAAATATATAGTTTATTTATTATTAATATGTAGTAGCTTATTTGCTTTTAGCGATGATGAATTATTTAATCAATTACCTAAAAATTGGGATGATGAACAAAAGAAAGAAATAGTTAAATATTATAAAGAATATGGTAAAAATTATAATAACATAAATGATTATGCAAATGATACTAGAAATAATTTCTCTAAGCTTTATAAACAATCAGAATATTTAATTAACGATGATAATCTTTATGCTCATTATGAGCTAAATGATAAGCATAGAGTGATTAATTCATATATAAATTATTTAAACGACAAAACACTAAAAAAAGAAAACGCCCTAGATTTTAACGCTTTTATATTTAACAAAATTAGTAGATTAGAAAGTGATTTAAAATCGGAATTACAAAGCTATTATGCAGTATTAAACGCTAGTAATATAAAAAACTCTTGGCTAAATGAATATGCAAGGGATTATAATAAGGCTTTAAAGATGAACTCAAGCTATGATGAAATAGTATTTAATATCTTTATAAAAGCACATTTTAACGAATATGAATTAAGTAAAAATGCAAAAAATGAAATAATAGCAACGGACAAAGCCTTAGGGCTTAGTGCAAATGTAGGCGATATAGAAAGCTTTAATTACTATACCTTAAAAGCATTTATTTTAAACTATCTAGTAAGTTTTTTAGGGCTAATTGTAGGCGTAGTTCTGTGTGTAAAATATAAACATAAGGCATTAGTATATATAAGTCCTGTTTTATTATTTATCATAGGTTTAACGATTGATTATTTTGTAATCGGAATAAAATTACTTAAATATGTGTAAACCCTAGCAAAACACGGCTAATTTGCTAGGGTTAGGTGAATTGCTTTAAGCTTAGGCTAAGCCGTGCTTCACTATAATTTGATTAAGGTATTTTCAAAGTAGTTGCTTTACTAGAACTTTTTTAAGGTTCTAAGTAAAGCTATGATTAAAACGATTAAAATAATTGTTTCCCCCATATTACCACCTTTCCACCCTAACAAGCCTAAGGCAAAAAGCAAATCATATTATAAATTAATTTTTATTAAAAACATTTTAAATAATATTTTTATGGTATTTTCCGTTTTGGAAATAACCACTTTAATTAAAATAAGCTAAGCAAGTTTCTAAATCTTCTACACTAGAATTATGATATTTTTTAACTTTACTAATAAGATTTGTAATACCTATTAAGTCATAATTAAATAAAACAGCAAAAGCCTCATTGATATCTTTGTGCTTACATTCGCTAGAACCACAATAATTGTTTATATCATCATAGCTTACTAAAGCACCACTACATAAAGCGTTCTTTATAAAATCTAAATTGCTTTTATTCTTTTCTTTAAAATATTTTTTAAATAATTCTGTTAAGGCTATTTTTCCACGACCAACTGATATAGAATTAGGCATTAGCTAAGCCTTTTGCATATTCTATAATATCAAAATCTTTACTTTTAGCCATTTTGTAACTAATATCGCCTACAAAATCAAACAAATCTTTATTTAATCTTGTTTCTAATGAATTTTTTGTAGCTATTAATAAAGATTTAGCTTTTAAATCTATTTTTGAAAACTCATCATTTACCACAATATCTTCTGCAAATAATTTTAAAGTTTTGTTTATTTGCTCTATACAAGCTTGTGCATCATCTTTTAAATCGCTTTCAATATATCCTATTTTTAACAAATCAAAAAAACACTGCTCCAAACGATTACAAGCTTCTTTGTATTGATTTAACAAAACAAAACATTCATCATCACTTTTACAAACATTAACCTTAGTTACTTCGTGTATCTTTTCAGCATCTAAAGAACTACTACATAATAGAAGCGAAAGGGCTAATGATTTTAATATTATATCTACTTTCATAATTTAATTCTACTACACATTACATTATAAGGTAACAAAACACCTTCTAAAAAATATCGCTTAATGCGATATCACTACTCCCTCAATAAACTTTACATTTTTGTAATTAAATCAAAAAAACTTTAATTAATGATTAAAAATTTTATGGCACTAAATTTGATTTTGATTTTTTGTTAAACTTTTGCAAGCAACTTGCGAAAGTTTAAAAATCAAAAAAAGCTTAAAAATTACGGCACTAAAACGACTTTTAGCTTTACGCTATCTTGAAAATAAAAAGGATAGACAAATGCTAAAAGTTGCGGGATTTTTTGCAGGTAGTGGTGGGATTGAACTTGGATTTAGCCAAGCTGGATTTAATATAATTTATGCAAACGAGATAAATCCATTAGCAGCTAAAATATACGAAGCAAACTTCAAACACAAAGTAGATATTAAAGATATAAAAGATGTAGATAATGTGCCTAATTGTGATGTAATAGTGGGTGGTTTTCCTTGCCAAAGTTTCTCTTTAGCTGGTCTTAAGCTTGGATTTAGTGATAAAGTTAATGGTAATTGCTTTTTTGAACTTGCAAGAATGATAAAGCTTAAAAATCCAAAAGCATTTATGCTTGAAAATGTAAAAGGACTTGTAAATCACGATAAGGGTAAAACACTAAATATTATTAAAAACACTCTTAAGGATTTAGGATATTACTTACATATAAATATTTATAATGCAAAGGAATATGCAAATATCCCACAAAATCGTGAGAGAATATTTATAATCGGATTTAAAGATAAAAAAGCTTATGAAAGATACAAGCCTTTAGAAAAAGTGCCTTTAACTAAAAGTATAAATGAGTTTGTAGATTTTAATGCTTTAGTAGATGAGAAATACTATATAAAAGAGAGTTTTACTAGATATGAATTAGTAAAAGATATAGAAAAATATAAAATATATACTATTGCATTCAAACAAGCTAGAACAAATAAAGATGATGTATGCCCTTGCTTACTTGCAAGTATGGGCAAAGGTGGTGGTAGAACACCTTTTATAAAAACAAGTAATAATAGGATTAGAGCATTAACTCCTAAGGAGTGTTTTAAACTGCAAGGCTATCCTGATGATTTTATTTATCCACAAAATATATCTAAAACACAACTTTACATAGCAGCAGGTAATAGCGTAGTAGTCCCACTCATAAAAGAAATCGCATTAAGTATCAAAGAAGCTTTAGAATAATTCAGAGTGCGAACCTATCGCATAAAGATATAAAATCAATTTGCCGTTTTCGTAGTTATAAACGAGTAAAATATCAGGCTTTATATGACATTCATAATATTTAGAATATTTGCCACTAAGTTTATGATTTTTGTATTTTTCATCTAGGCTTTTATGATTTGCTAAAGTGCTTATAACTTCTAATAACACTTCTAGCTCATCGTTTTTAAGCTCTAGTTTTTTAAGTTGTTTTTTAAAAACCGATGAAAAAACGACCAAATCATCAAAATTAGCAGTTAGTGTTTTGTAAAAATATATTAATTGATTTTTATTCATTCTCTAGCTCTTTTAAAATATCACTAGCTTTATAAAATTCTCCGCTTATTGCTTCATCTAATAGATTAATTCTTTTGATATTAGCACTTTTATCAAGGTTTTTGATAAAGGTTTCTAACGCACTATAAACTTCATTTGAAATATTGGTGTTTTCTATGATTATCGTTGCCATAATAACTCCTTTTGTAAAAATTATAGCACTAAAATGAGATTTTACAAAACGCTAAACTCTTTTTAATTTAATTAAAAGGAGTTTTGATGACTTATGAAGAATTTCAAAAATTATATAATGAAGATAAAGAGTTTAAAAGTTTAATAGATGAAAAAGCAAATCATATTATAAATTAATTTTTATTAAAAATATTTTAAATAGTTATTTAAATTAAATAATCTTAAAACTAATACTAATTCATAATTTTTATAAAATTACTTAAAATCTTGATTTAAATTATTTTAGGATAATTTTTGTATGATTAACATTTCTATTAACTTTTAACATTTATAATTTTTTAACAAATAAAAATTATTAATAAGGAGACAAATTATGTTAGTTACAAAAAAAGCACCAGATTTTACAGCTCCAGCTGTATTAGGAAACAATACAATAGATAACAATTTTAATCTATATAAAAATATGGGTAAAAAAGGAACAGTAGTATTCTTTTATCCAAAAGATTTTACATTCGTATGTCCAAGTGAAATTATCGCATTTGATAAAAGATTTAAAGATTTCCAAGATAGAGGAATTAATGTAATCGGAATTAGCGGCGATAATGAATTCTGCCATTTTGCTTGGAAAAACACTCCAGTAAACCAAGGCGGTATTGGTAATGTTCAATTTCCTTTAGTAGCAGACCTTACAAAAGAAATCGCTCGTGGTTTTGATGTATTATTTGATGAAGCAGTAGCTTTAAGAGGTTCATTCTTATTAGATGCTGATGGCACAGTTCGCCACGCAGTAATTAATGACCTACCATTAGGAAGAAATATTGATGAAATGATTAGAATGGTAGATACAATGCTATTTACAAATGAGCATGGTGAAGTATGTCCAGCTGGCTGGCATAAAGGCGAAAAAGGTATGAAAGCTGATCCAAAAGGTGTTGCTGATTACCTAGCTAACAATAGCGAAAAACTATAATTTAAAGGCTAGGATTTTCCTAGCCCACTTAAAATTAAATAATTTTTTAAATATTGATTTTTTCACTTCTGTTTTCTTACTTATAAAATTTACTTTTATATTATTTATATTATTTGGTATAAAGTCTTTGTTGATTTTGTGATTATTTATATAAAAATATTTTTTGCTAATATTATTTGCGAATGGAATTTCATTAAAAGATACATTGCCATTTCCAAGTGCTTTAAAAATCTCATCTTTTCTACTTTTTCTAAAATCATAAAACCTAAAGCCTTGCTTAATGCAGTTTAAATAAAATTCCACTTCTTTATCTATATCAAAATCTATCTCATTTGGGCTAAAAATACTATGATTTTTGGGTTTGAAATTATACAAAAACTCACAATTTTGATTAAATATTTTTATAAAATCTTGAGTGTATATAAATCTTAAAAATCTAGTTTTTTTACCCTTGAAATGTCTTAAATCTGATTTTAAAAATCCGTTTGCAATAATTTTTACATTTTTTGGAAAATTTATATTTTTTAAAAATGATAAATTTTCAATGAAAATATAGTCAAAATATTTCAATTTTTTAACTTGTAAAATCGCTAAATCATTAAAAATATCTATGTGATAAATATTTTTATTTAAGCCTTTTGTATCGGTATTACAAATATATAAAACTAGATGATTTTTGCTTAGATTATTTGCTAATTCTTTTAAAAGAATTTCAATTTCGCTATTTTTAGAATATATATAAAATCCATCAAAATTCTGTGAAAACACATTGTTAAGTGATGGATTTTTAAACATTTTAAAGCTTTAAAACGCCTTCTTCAATCAAAGAAATTGAGTGTGGCTCAACCACTCTTATATGCACTTCCTCTCCATTTTTTAAAAAAAGTATCGTAGGAATATGGCGAATACCCAAATCAGCTCTTATATTTTCATCTTTATCAATATTTACATGGTAAAAATTTATATTAGTATATTTTTGACTAAGCTCTACCAAAAACGGCTCAGCAATCTTACAATCCCTACACCAAGGTGCTCCAAAAGCTATAACACAAGTTGCATTGTCTTTAATATCTAAATATTCTTGATAATTAATCTCTTTCATTGTTTAAATCCTTATATTCATTTTTATTTAATGTTTTTAACTCGCTATCAGTCGCAATCGCTGCAATCATAGCACCATTTACATTGCTCATAGTTCTTACCATATCTATAATAGGGTCAATTGCAAAAATCACACCTAGCAAATAAAACTTATCTCCAAGTCCAAGCCCTGTAATCATAATAGAAGCTGCTACAATTGAAATTCCAGGAATTCCTGCGATGCTTAAAGACCCAACAAGAGTAATTATAATAATTAAAACTGCACTAGATAAATCAATGCTAAGCCCTGCACTATGCATAATAAACGCAGCCACAAGCCCTACATAATACCCAGCACAGCCACTCATTCCTATAGTAGCACCCAGCCCTGCTACGAAGTTTGCATTGTTTTCACTAACGCCTAATTTAGTATGAAGTGTGCGAATGGTAATCGGTAAAACACCCGCTGAACTTCTTGAAGTAAAAGCCAATAATAGCACTTCAAACGCTTTTTTATAATACACCATAGGAGATAAGCCGTGAAATGCTAAAATGATAGAAAATACAACAATCATTAAAATTCCACTTGCATAAGTTAATATTATAAATAACCCAGCTTCTTTCATAGCTGCAACTCCATTTGCTATTAGCACATTTGCAATCATCGCAACAACAGCATAAGGCATTAGTTGGATTATATTTGTAATTACATTCATAATAATTTTGTTTATAAAAATTACTAGGTTTTTATAGGTGCTAAATATTTCTTTATTTTCTTCTTTTGTGCCTATTTTTCTTGCACCAAGAGTGAATAAAAATGCTACTAAAATTACTCCTAAAATATTATTATTTGCAAAAGAATCTATGATATTATTTGGCATTAAACCTAATAAAATTGAGCTTAGGGTTCTAGCTTCTTTTATAGTTTTTGAAGTTTGCACTACAACATCGCTTCCTAGATTAAATATTACACCTAAACTAAGACCTATAGCACTTGCAATTGCAGTAGTTATTAAAAGCCAAAAAATACTTCTACTAAGAATTGATGAAATTTTTACTCCACCTTCAAGCTTTAATAAAGATGATGAAATTCCAAAAAACACAATAGGAACTATCATAAGTTTTAATAAGCTAATAAAAATACTTACAACGAAAGAATACCAAATTCTAGTTTGCTCAAGCCATAAAATTTCTTTAGAATTTGCAGGATAATTTGCCAAATATTGAGCTAATACACCCAAAATAACACCTAAAAATAGTGCCAATGTCATTCTTTTTGCAAAACTTATAGTATATGCTAAACGATTTAGCCAAAAGCATAATATTAAATAAACTAATACAAAAGTAATTGATAAAGGCTCTGAAAGTGTAAAAAAGTTAATGAAAAAATCTTTCATAATTCTCCTTTAATATTTTTTTTAAGAGATAGATTTTATCCTAAATAAATTAAGAAATAAAAATATTAAAGGAGAGAACTATTGTTTAAATTTTTAAAAGAAAGGGAAATGGCGCGGCGGACGGGGCTCGAACCCGCGACCTCCGGCGTGACAGGCCGATATTCTAACCAGCTGAACTACCGCCGCAACCTAGTTTAAGAAATGGTGGTCGCTATAAGACTCGAACTTATGACATCCACCTTGTAAGGGTGGCGCTCTACCAACTGAGCTAAGCGACCAAGATTGATGGTGTCCTGTGCTGGATTCGAACCAGCGGCCCCCTCATTAAAAGTGAGATGCTCTACCTGCTGAGCTAACAAGACATTAAAATATTTGTGAAAGGCTAAATAATACAAAAAAAATTTTTAATTGTCAAGAAAAATCTAAAAAATTATATTTTAATTCAAGAATTTGGCATAAAAAATAAAAAGAATTTAAATTCCGATAATTTAAAATAAAATATATTATAATTTTATAATTTAATTAAAATTTTTAAGTATAATTTAATTAAATACTTTGAAAGTATTTGTATTTTAAGGAGTATTAATGCAAAGAAGGGAATTTTTAAAAGGCTCTGCATTTTTAGGTTCATTAGCCTGTATTAATCCAGTTTTGAGTGCTAATGCCTTTACAAACGGGGATAAAAAAGTGTTTTTTCGGTTTGCGAGATGTGTTCTACTCGCTGTCCTATTGAAATAAGCGTTAAAGATAATAAAGGTGTATTTATTAATGGTAATCCAAAATTTAGTGCAAATAAAACAAGCGTATGTGCAAGGGGTGGAGCAGGAATTAATCAATTATATGATAAAAACCGCCTTATTAAGCCTTTAATTCGTGTAGGTAAGCGTGGGGAAAACAAATGGCGTGAAGCTAGTTGGGATGAAGCTTTAAACCTAGTTGCAACAAAGTTAAACGAAATAAAAGAAAAGCACGGAGCAAAAAGCGTAATATTTACAAGCAAAGCCGGAGAATCTCACACTCATATGAGTAATTTTGCCTGTGCTTACGGCAGTCCTAACATATTTTCACATTATTCAAGCTGTCCGATTACTTATAATATGGTTTTAGAGCATACTTATGGCGGCGGCTTATCAAGAGATTTTGCTAATGCAAAATATATTGTAAATTTCGGACATAATTTATTTGAAGGTATAGTAATAAGTGATGCTAAAAAACTAGCTAAATTTGCAGCTGCAAGTGATACAAAACTACTTGTCCTTGAGCCTAGATTTAGCGTAGTTGCTGCTAAGGCTGATGAGTGGCTGCCTATTAAGCCAGGAACTGATGTGGCATTTTTAATGGCATTAATTCATATTTGGCTAAGAGATGAAAAATACGATAAAGAATTTGTAAATGAATATTGCATAGGACTTGATGAACTTAAAGCTAGTGTAAAAGATACAAGCCCTAAATGGCAAGAAAGTATCACTGGAATTAGTGCTGATACCATTGAGCGAATTGCCGATGAAATCTATAAAGCTGCTCCTAAAGTAGTAATTGATTGGGGACATAAAACCACTACTACTTATGCAGAATATCAACGCACAAGAGCTATTGCAATAGCAAACGCTTTAATGGGAAATTATGAGAAAAAAGGTGGAATTCACACTAGCAAAAATACAAATACTTTAAACAAAATCATAGGCGAAGATATTTTCCCTACTCTTGACAATCCTAGCAATGTTTTTAAGGTTCCTAACACTCCTAGAATTGATGGTGCAGGTGAAGTTGGAAATAAAAACTATTTTGTATCCAGAAAACACGGAGTTTTAATGGATATTGCCCCTGCAATACTTAGCAAAAAGCCATATCCTATTAAAGCTTGGGTAAATACTAGGTTTAATCACTTAGTAAATGTAGCAAATGTAAATGAGAGTTTAAAGGCTATAAATGAGCTAGATTTTATAGTAAGTATTGATATATATTTAAATGATTTTAGCAATTTAGCTGATGTGGTATTACCAGAAAGCTCATATTTAGAGCGAGATGAGAGCATTGCAACTATAGGAAATGGCTATTATATGAGAAATAAAGCTGTAGAAGTTATAGGCGATACAAAAAGTGGTTTTGATATATTTAGAAAACTAGCAAGTATGATGAAAATTGATGAGCTTTATACTTATACGACAATAGATGAGTATAGAATGCAACAAGCTAAAGGCAATGTAGATTTACTAGCAAATCTTAAAAAAGATGGAATAGTAACTTATAAAGTCCCTAGTCTTTATTTAAGAGAGCCAAAAACCATAAAAGAATTTGCTAAAACTTATCCGCAAATTAAAGATAAAATTGATAGTAACGGCGAACTTAGTTCGCTAATTAGTTTTAAGACACCTAGTAAAAAAATAGAGCTTTTCATAGAAAAAGTTGAAAACTTATTCCCAACTCACGGCTGTTTAAATACAACTGATTATGATGTGTTTAAAAATCATGAATTTTGTCTAACGAGTGGCAAAACTCCAATTCATACAAACGCTCATACTCAAAATATCCCAATTTTAAATGAATTAATGAGTGAAAGTCCTGTGTGGATAAATGAAACTAAGGCTAAAGAATTAGGCTTTAAAGATGGCGATTTAGTATATTTAGAAAATGAATTTGGCAAAATCCAAGTAAAACTTATGCTAACTCAAGGCATTCGTCCTGATACATTGTTTATTTATCACGGATTTGGTCGCAACACTCCAGCACTTAAAAACATTCACGAAATAGGTGCAAATGATAGCATAGTGCTAGGTTCAAGAAGTGGTTATGTTTGTAGCACAATGGTTACAAATATAGGCGTAGATATTAAAAGGGCTTAAAGATGAAAAAGTTTGTAATGATTCACGATGAAAATTTATGTATAGGTTGCGAGGCTTGTAGCGTAGCTTGTAAGAACGAAAATCAAATTCCAAGTGGGGTTTTTAGAGTGCAAGTTCATGCGAAAATGAAGGGAGTTTTTCCAAATCTTCAAACAGATTTTACAAGGGCAAGTTGTGTAATGTGTGAAGATAGCCCGTGTGTAAGCGTATGTCCTACTGGAGCTAGTTTTAAACTAGCAAATGGAATAACATTAATTGATGAAAATTTATGCGTATCTTGCAAATACTGCATATTAGCCTGTCCTTATAATGCAAGATTTCTTAATCCTATCACAAAAGCAATTGATAAATGCACTTTTTGTTATCCAAATAGAGTAAGCGATGGTTTAACCCCTGCTTGTGTTAGCGTATGTCCTACTGATGCATTAATTTTTGGGGATATAAATGATAACAATTCAGAAATCAATAAAGTCTTAGCAAGTAAAAGCGTTGAATATCCTAAAGCTCATTTAGGCACTAAACCAAAACTAGGTTTTATAAAAAACACAAAAGGAGGACGCTATGAATAATATGGCAGGAAGCTTAATGCAATATAATGAGATTTATTGGCCTTGGCCTATTGCACTATATTTGTTTTTAGCAGGGCTTAGTGCTGGGTGTTTGATGGTTTCATTAATAGTAAAATTTAATAGATTTACACATAATACTAATAGTATTTGGGACGCTACGATTAAAGCAGGAGCGTTAATTTCTCCACTTGCTATTAGCTTGGGGCTTTTGCTTTTGATAATTGATTTAGGCAAACCACTTACATTTTATTTATTGCTAATAAAATACAATTTTACTTCGGTTATGACTTTAGGTGTTTTATTTTTATTAGTTTATACACCTTTAGCATTTTTATACGCATTAATCATTTTTGAGCGTGAAATAGGGCTTTATTTTAGGTTCTTAATTCCTATTACAAATTCCATAAGAAAAATGGCTAATTTTGCAAAGATGATTGAATATGTATTGTTTTTCTTAGCTTTATGTGTTGGTGCTTATACGGGATTTTTATTAAGTGCGATTTCTAAAATCCCTTTATGGAATACTCCTATTTTACCATTGCTTTTTGTGGTTTCTGCGTTTTCTTGTGGAATAGCTGCAAATATACTTGTGGGAATTTTATTTTTTAAAGCTCATTTAAATAAAGAAAACATAAAGTATTTATTAGTTTTAGATTTAAGAGCAATAATGCTTGAAATCCCTATTTTGCTTTTGCTTTTTGTAGGAATGTATTATAGCGGGGGCGAGAGTTTAATCTCACTTAAGGCTATATTTTCTCATGAGTTTTATTCAAAATTATTTTGGTTTGGCGTGTTAGGAACGGGGCTTGTTTTACCTATTTTAATAGCCCTAACCGCACTTAAAAACCACGCCTATAAACCTGCATTCATAATAATAAACTCTCTTGCTGTGCTAATTGGAGTAATAATGTTAAGATTTTTTATCGTTTATGCAGGGCAAGTTTGCATTAGCTAAAGGTTTTTCCTTTAGCTAAGCTATTATTTAACGCTATAAGTTACAAAGCCTTTATTTGTATATACGCTAAATTCCACAACATCAGAACAATCAAATATGCCAAATTGTTTAGTTTCACCAAATTTCATTGGCACTTTATAATCATAATAATATTTTCCATTGTATTTTTCTTTAGCAACTTGTTTTGCTTTTTCACAACTTTCAATATATTTTGAATCTTGCGTTTTTTCTACTCTTTCATTTATGTGTTTCAAACCTTCGCTTGTATCATCTAAATCGTATTTGTACTCATAACTACAATCTTCTTTACTTAGTTCTGCCCATTTAATTAATTTTTCGCAATAATCAATCCAATTTTTATTTAATATTCCAGCATTACATAATTTTGGTGGAGTTTCATCAGATATTAAGTTATCGCTTAAATTGTATCCATCATGTTCTTTATTCCAATCTCTTACTTCACAAGTACCACGATTTGCTGTAATTTTTTTAATTTCAATATCATCTTTAGTTGTTAGGCTTAAAATGTGTCTTATCGTAATATATTTACCGAATCCTTTTGTTTCAGTTTCAATATTAAATTTAAACACATCTTGACTTAATTCTTTTTTTTCATCAGAACAAGCACTCATAAATAATGCCACGCTACAAAACAAACTAGCTGTTAATAATTTTTTCATATTTTCTCCTTTTGATTTGGTTTAAAGCCTAATGCTTTGCATTATGCTTTTTGTAAAATCAGTATAATACCCCCCCCCATTCTTAAGTTTTACTTAATTTGTATTGTTTAATATGATTAAAAATTTTATTGCATTACAAATCCTAAAAATTAAATTAAAATATATTTTAAATTTTACTGGAATTTATTTTTGTATTTTTTAAAGAGTGCGTGTTAATATAATTTTATTAATTTAGTTTGGAATTTATTTTCGCAAATAAATTCCAATTAATTTTGAATAAATTATTTAAATGGGTAATCCATATACCAAGTGCCATTTATTTTTGTAAGACCTACTTCGCTATCATCAGTTCGTCCATACTTTTTCATTACAACGCTAACATTAGCTTGAGTTTCAGATTCATTTATTACAAATGTATTTACTAATTCAATGCCTTGTTTGGCAATACTTCTTTTTATGTCTCCTGCATTCTCAGTTAAATCTTTTATAAATTCCTTTTTTTCATCTTCTGATTCAAAATGAACATACTTAGCAGCCTCTTTTCCATCTCCTACCATAAATGCATTTATGTGTTTTTTAACCACAATATCAGGAGCATCACTCCCACAAGCTACAAACATTACAGCAAGGGCTGCAAGACTAAATAATTTTTTCATATTTTCTCCTTTTGATTTGGTTTAAAGCCTAATGCTTTGCATTATGCTTTTTGTAAAATCAGTATAATACCCCCCCCCCATTCTTAAGTTTTACTTAATTTATATTTAAAATTATGAAAAATTTATTGTTTTTGTTATGAGTTGTATTTGTTAAAGTTATAAATGCTTTTAGGTTTTGATTAATGAAATTCTTATTTTAAATTATTTGATATTTTCGATGAATTTCCTATTTGAAATTCTTAGAATTTCAAATAGGAATTAGAATTTAAAAGCTCTTTCTTAAAGTCATATTAAGTGAATAATCTACATTCAAATCACCAAAAAATGTCCTTTCAAACTCGGTCATTAGCCTTAGATTATTCGTAAATTATAATTAAATGAAGCATTAGTTAGCATTCTTGCGTCTTTTTTGCCTTCAATTTGTCTAATTATATTTTAATCTCTTATGGTTTTATCGCCGTTTTTAGTTAAATTGTGAGTTGAAATTCCTATTTTAAATTCCAGCCTAAAATATAAAAATTATTATCTAATTTTGTAGGCAAGTACTTGCTAAAGACACTTAAAACCTTCTCATCACAACCAGTTTAATAACCTAAATCACAAGCTTTAACATAAAGTTCTTTTGCTTTTTAATTGATAAAAACTATTTTATCACTACCTAACATAATAAATTTCTAATTTTATAGGGTATTTTATGGTGTTTGGTGTCTGTACTAGTATTAACAAATCAAATAAAAATTTATAAAATTTGACTTTTATTTTAGTAAATATTGTAATTTTTTTATAAATTCAAAATTATAAATTTATCAAAACAATGCTTTTTAAAGATTTATGCTTTTATTTATATCTTTAAATGTCAATATATATTAAAAATTACAAATTTTAGACTTTGTTAAGTAAAAAAAAATATAATCTTGTCCGATGAACGAAAGGGGTAGACTTCTGCCCCACTCTAAGTTTCAAACCGTGTTTATTTTCTACTTTATTTTATATATTTAAAAATTGCTTAATATCCACATTTATCATATCTAAAACATCATCAAGAAAGACATTGATTTTATCTGGCATAATTCCTATTGTTGTGTTTTTGATATTTGTTGAAATACGCGGAAATACTTTGTCTGGATTGTTATCGTTGATTTTTGTTTTTAATATATTTTCCCAGTGATAACTTCTGTTTCTAATATCAACAAGCAAACTTAAGATTATTTTCATCTTTTGCTGATTAGAAAGCTTTGTTTTTTCTCCTTTGATATTTTTATAATAATTTATATTTAAAGAACAATATTTTTTAAAATCAATATTATCTATATTATCAAAAAACACAGAATGATTTAATCCACTTTGTTTTACAAGATAAACAACTTGTCCTAAAGTCAAATTTGATAAATATTGTTCGTGGTTAATACTATCATTACCATATCTGTGTTGGATTATTTGAACTTGTTTTAAAATCTCATTATCTTGACTATTTATTATCCAATCTTTGGGCTGATACATATCAAATATATTTCTAACACATATTTCAATTGTTGCTATTTTAGGCGTAATTTTGCTTATGAATATTAAGTTGTCAAAATGTTCGTTTATGTTTTTATAGCAGGATAATCTTTTTGCTGAAATCAAATCTTTTAGGCTTAAATTATTTGCCATAATGCTTCCTTAGTTTTGGCGTATTATATCTTAAAACAAGCGTTTAAAGTTTTTTATACAAACAAAAACATAAACTAAACTTAAAATATACGAAATTTATATAGATTAAAAAAGGTTCTTGGTTTTGTTTCAAATCAACAAAACCAACAGCATCTAATGAAAAAGTTTATGCTATTCAATTATTTTCTTATATTCATCACAAGGTTTGAATATTACTCCATAATAAGGGTCTAAATCACAAGCTTTTTTAAAGTATTTTTTAGCTTTTGATAAGTCTTTTTTTACAGATACTCCGAATTTATACATTAACCCTAAGTGATGACAACTTTTAACAAGAGTTTTATTCAAAATTATTTTGGTTTGGAGTGTTAGGAACAGGGCTTATTTTACCTATTTTAATAGCCCTAACCGCACTTAAAAACCACGCCTATAAACCTGCATTCATAATAATAAACTCTCTTGCTGTGCTAATTGGCGTAGTAATGTTAAGATTTTTTATCGTTTATGCAGGACAAGTTTGCATTAGCTAAAGGTTTTTCCTTTAGCTAATAATAGATTTTGGGATTTATCTAAGATAAATTCCAATAAATTTTTAAATTACAATTATATTATACGTTCAATATACCAAGTATCATTTATTTTTATCAAATCCACGTTATCATCAAAACTTTCACCATTTTTGAATGTTACCAAAATTTTAACTCTAGCTTTGTCTTCAATTGAATATGATAATTTTGTTTCAACTGATTTGATACCACCTATTCTTTCAAACTTTTTTGCTTTTTCTCCATTATCTTCTATAAATTCTTTCTTTTTATCTTCTGATTTAAAACGAAAGCAGTTAGCAAATTTTTTCACTTCTCCTTTAGCAAACTCATCAAGACATTTTTTTGCTACTACTTCGGGAGCATCACCGGCTTTAGGAACATAATTCCCACAAGCTACAAACATTACAGCAAGGGCTGCAAGACTAAATAATTTTTTCATATTTTCTCCTTTTGATTTGGTTTAAAGCCTAATGCTTTGCATTATGCTTTTTGTAAAATCAGTATAATACCCCCCCCCATTCTTAAGTTTTACTTAATTTGTATTGGCTACATATAATTTATTTAGCTAAGCTAATTGTTTAATGAGTGTTTTTATACTATTTGCTGAATATTTTTTAAGGAGAATTTATGAATAAGTTAATTTTAAGTGTTGCTTTAGCTTCATCGCTTTTTGCTGCTACATCGTGTGATAAGGTTTTAAATAAACTTGATGAGCAAATCACAAAAGTTCAAAATCAAAAAAAGGCAAATCCAGAAAGGTTAGAATATTTAAAAACACAAAAACAAGAAATCAGCAAAAATTGTGTAGATGGTAAAATAGATAATGAAAAATTAAAAACCATCAAAGCTGAAACTAAATATGATTACGAGAGTAAAAAATTAGAAAAAAGCCAAGCAAAACTAAATGCTAAAAAAGAAAAAGTTGAAGATAAATACAAAGATGATTTAGAAAAAATCAAAGCTAAAAAAGATAAAGAAGCTAAAAAATTAGCTGATAAAGAAGAAAAAGAATTAAAAAATAAAGCTAAAAAAGAAGCTAAAGAATTAGAAAATAAAGTTGATGATAAAGTAGAAAAAGTTGAAAAAGAGCATAAAAAATCAGAAAAAAAGCTTAAAAAACTTGAAGAAAAACTAAAAGAACAAACAAATAATTAAAACTTTCCCTAAATACTATTAAGTATTTAGGTTTTAACTAATTATTGTAAAAACACTAATTGCCAAGCCAAACAATTAAAATAGCTAATTAGAATATTTTGTAGTTGATTAGGCAAGACAGATTATTAAAATAATTTGTTTTTTATAAGATTTTGCTATGTATTGATTAAATATCTTATCGTTTTCTTACTTTCAAGTCTTTTTAATACTATTAAATCTATCTATGTAGTTTTTATAAATAAATTCCATAATAACTTTTATTTTGTTTTTATAATTTAAACTCATTAACTAGCTCAATATTTCTTAGAATATTACAAATTTATTAGCAAAATGATTTAACCTAATTTCCTTAATTTTGCTATGAAAAAGCCTGAATGAGTATTGGTTGGCTTTATGCGATAAGTTTTAGCAAGTCTAATATCGCTATATTTTTCATTGTAATTACTTAGTCCTTGCAAATATTCGCAAGGAAATTATCATAAATTAACCTTATAATAAAGCTATTGTTTTTTAATTAAAATATTCAAATAAATATTTTTATAATTTTTCTTTATTATTGCTATATATAGCTAGTTTGATATTTTGTGCAATTTTTTCTATCATAGGTACCACAACAGAATTTCCTGCTTGTTTATATAAGTGAGAATCAGCTATATTTGGAAGTTTAAAATCTTTTGGAAAACCTTGAAACATAAAGCATTCTTTAGGTGTTAATTTTCTAATTCCATATTTAGTCAATACTAGGGGAACATTATGTCCTCCTGTTCCCATATTAGCAGTAAGTGTTGGACAGAGATTATTTTTGTTTTCTCTAATATAAATTCTTCTATATTGATATATAGTATCTCTGTTAATAACACCATTTTTTACCATTTCATAATTTTTACAATTTTTATCACTGTAATAATATTTATCATCTACTTTTTTATCAAAATCTACTATATCGCTAATTTTTTTATTTAATTTCTCTTTACTAGGAAAAGAAAAATTATCAAAGGCTGTTTTATTTAAAAATCCTACTATATAAATTCTTTCTCTATTTTGAGGAGTATTTGCATATTCGCAAGCATTTAAAACTGAACTTGTAACATAATACCCCATATTGTTAAGGGTACTAAAGATTGTTTCATAAGTCTTGCCACTATCATGTGATTTTAGATTTTTTACATTTTCTAAGAAAACAACACTTGGTTTTTTATCCTTAATTATCTTAGCAAGTGTAAAAAATACATTTCCTCTTTCATCATTAAAACCCTTCTGATATCCAGCAATACTGAATGCTTGACAAGGAAAACCAGCAACTATCATATCAATATTTGGAATATCATTAAGTTTTGCAATATCTTCTACAACTAATTTGTGTTTGTGGTTGTATACGTATGTCAATGCGGCATTTTTATCAATCTCGTTTGCATAGATTATATTAAACCCAGCATTTTTAAAGCCTAGCTCAATACCACCAACACCGGCAAAAAATCCTGCTATATTCATTTATATTTCTCTTTCTTCTTGAAATTTTTCAAAGCTACCACTTTCTAAAAAATCTAATTCGTAATAATGCGAATTTATCTTTCTTAGTTTTACACTATCAATTCCTAGTAAATCAAGTTTATTTTTAGTTAATATTTCATATTCTTTTAATCTCAATACTTCCCTTAATATCCATTCACCTAAATCTTTATTTGGATCACTCATTAATGCTTTTCCATTTTCTTGAGCTACTTTCATTTTTAATTCTTTTTGATTTGGTAAAAGCACACTAAAACTCTCGCTTTTAAAATCATCACTATTGTAAGGAAAAAAATCTTTAAAAGCCTTATGGATCCAACTTGGGATAGGGATATAAGCTTCATTAGGGTGCCTAACCCTACCATTTGCATTCCATTGGTTAAGCCCTGATTTTGGCATAACTTCATTTTTATTAGGACTATATAAAGGTAAAACAATAAAATCTTCAGATATTTTTTCTTCAGTTGTTAAATCTTTGAAATTTAAATTTAATAAAAATTCATAAGGGTCTTTTAATATTTCAACATTAAAAGAATATAAAAGATTGTCAGTTTGAAATCTTTTTAATAATGTGCTTTTTGATACATTGAAGTTATACATGTGTAAACCATCGCTAAAATGTATATTTTTCGTATCATCTTTAATTATTCTAATATGGTTTAAATTAATTAAATCCATATTTTCTTCATATATAGACATTTTGTTTTCACTACGAGTTAATAAATGATAAATCATATCACTAACACCGCTGATTCTTTTAGTTACTTCTATTCTTTCGTTTCTAAGCATTGCTATTTTTATAATTTTTTCATCTATTTTAAGATTTGTGAAATCACATAAATCTTTATTAAATTCAGCAACCTTTTGAAAAGTATTACCATTGCCATGTAAAAATGTTTTTAATCCTATACCAAAATTTCTTTTGCTTGCATCTGCTGAAATATCACTACGAGATAGATTGTTTGCGCTAAAAGCTTTGCAAAAAATATTTTCCATTAGGCGATAATACATATAAGGAATTGAATTGTTTTCACTAAAAAGCTCTGATAAACCTCCTATTGTGCTAAGTAATTTTATATAAATATCTTGTTCATTTTTGTTTTGTAATTCATAAAACATAGTTCATCCTAATTGTTAGTTTATTAGCTAAATTACTCTTAGTTAAAACATCAAATAAAGTAATTAAATAGTCTCTCATTTTAATCCTAAAATAAATATATTATAATTATTGTAAAATTTATATATTAAAATATACAAATATAAATAATTAATTTAAGCAGACTTTTAAATGAATACACCAATAAAGAAATTTAAAGATATTATTCCTACCCAACAAGAAGTAGGGCAAGAGGAATTAGATAGCTTTGTAAATATGTTTTATGATAAAAATCATAATTTCTTTTACAAAAATGAAAGTATCGAATCAACTGGCAAATCTGGTTGCTTATGTGAGCTACGCCCTGATGAAGAAGTAGAAAGAAAAACAAAATTATATGAAGAGATAGAAAAAGTTAAATCAATATATGATTTAGAGTATTTTAAGACCAAAAGTTGTAGAGAAATTAATCTTCTTGATGTGGATAAAATGATAAAACTAAGAGAAGAATGGAAGAATGATAAATTTTCTTATGTTCTAATTTCAAAGTTTATAAAATCTTTATTTGATGTAAAACATCATCTAAAAAAAATAACAAAAGATGAGGTCTTAGATACTTTTATGATGTTTGGACTTGCTAGTGGCTTTGAAAAGATACCAAATGCTTTTTCAGGCGTTCATGCAACAAATAAGGATAAAATCTATTCATCTAACAATTTAATAGATTGCTTTAAATATGATGATTATCAAATAATCTATAATGAATATTTTGATATTAAAAGACATTATTATTTCTACAATGAACGCTGTACTGGTGTTAATTATATAGATAGTTTTTCTATCAATAAATCAAAAGAATATTATAATAAGGTATTTTTTACTAACCAAGAAGATTTTAAAGAAAGAACAAGGATAGAAGAATTAAGAAGAACATTTTGTTACGAATACCTATCTTCAGATTTTCTTAGTTTTGATGATGATAAGCCTATGGCTGTTTTGCACACTAAAGCTCAAAAGTTTTGGAAATCTAGGCTAGATTGTTATAACAGAGGCAATCCTGTAAAAATTACATTCAATTCTGTTTGTCTTTGTCCATTATTTCATAAGTTATCAGATAAGTTTGATAAAAGATTACCATCTCAAGTAATGTTATCAGAATACTTTTGTTTTTATGGTTATCAAATGGCTACATTTAGATTAAAAAATAATTTATTAAAAGATGGTGAAAATCTATTAGAAAATCTAGCAGATTTTTTATTAGAGATTATAAAAGATGATGATTTATTGGATTTTATGATTAATAATTTCATGTTTATGTTTAATAAATATGAAAGAATTAGTAATTTTTTTAACTATGAGTTTGATGATGCTTTTAAAATATTCTTTTCATTTTCAGATGATATCAAACTAAATTATCCATTCATTGTTTTAGAAAATATAAAAGCCAACGAACCAAAAATATATGAAATGTTTTTGAAAAGCAATTTTTCATTTTTTAATGAAATAACACCATTTTATGATATTAACTTAGTTAATAAAGCTTTTAGATTATATAACTTTTTAAAAACCTATAAAAATGATTTTCAGACTACTACACAACAAGATGTAGAATTTAATATAGAATGCCTAAAAATATATATTTTTGCAGGCTTACAAAACCACTTATTTTTTATTTTAGGCTATAAGCAAATAGAACTAGATTATTTATATATTTATTTTAGGAAGATTGGTTTTTTTAGTCCTAGTTTTGAACCAAATTCAGTAATTGAAGTGAATTATAAAAAAACTATTGAAGAGATGGAAAATTTTTTCAACGGTTTAAAAGAAAAATTTATAGAAAAATATGTAAAATTATAATAAATAAGGAAAATTAATGAAAATTATTCCACAAATTTTAATAAATGATACAAAAAATATAGATGTTCAAAAAGCTCACGCATTAGAGTATTATATAAGATTAGCAAAAAGAAATTGCCATATTTTTTTAGATGAATACTATAAAAACTATACTTCAATATCAATAGATAAAAAATATTTTTTATTAGCAGAAGCATCAGATGTTTTTAGCTATTTAGAAGCAATAGCGGATTTGATTGATAAAATTAGGAATTATACATTTGATACTTGGAGTGGAGCAGAACCTATATTCAATCCGTTAGAAGAAGGTAAATTTTATAAAAGCTCGTATATAAATACGGAGAATTTAGATATAAATGTTTTTAAAGATATATTAATTAAAGAAAAATTAGTTAAAATATTCGAAAATTTAGAATGGGAAAATTTATGTAATCTCATTACTAAAGTTTATAATCTTTTAGATAAAGAATTAAGAGAGGCAAATATTAAAGATAATTGTTGGAAAAGAACAACTAATAGATTTAACCTTTGCTGGGATATGTGATTTTAGGAGTTTGATTGTGAAGTTATTAATTCAAAAACAAGAATTTGCATTGGGTTATACTTTACCATTAAGCATTGCAAATACATTGGTTTATGAATATGAAGTTGCTCTAAGACCTCATGATAAATTTAAACAAGATTTAAAAGAAAAAGGATTAAAGCTAGAATATAAAAATGGAGAATTACATTTATATAAAATAATTTAAGAAGCGTTAAAGATATGAGAATAGAGTTAATTCCTGAGATTTTTAGACCCACAAAGTTTGGCTGTGCAAGACTTTATAATAGTATTAATAATATCCTAAGCCACTCTCCTATTGAGCATAAATTATTAACTTATGATAATATCTTAAGATTAGATACTACTTTATTAGACGATAAGGAAAAAAAATATATAAATGCTATCTATAATGATAGACCTGATTTGCTTGTAGATGCCACGATTTTACCTAAAGAGTTTTTTAATGAAGACTTTGTTTTATGTACTCCAGGTTCTACACTAAGCAAAGACACTATATTAAAATTTTGTGTACCTTTTGACGGTAATACTATTAGCGATAATAACGATAGAAGAAAAGAGCTTACTTTAAATGGTGCAAAAGTTAAAGAAGAAGACCTAGAAGAATATCATAGAATCTCACAAGAAGATGGCAATAAACCTGTATTTGAAGGTGGTTTATTAGCTAGTATTATAGATATGGATTTTTTCTTAGATGAAATATTTGATGAATTAAAAGATTATGCACTTTTACCTAGCCATAAAAAATGGAGAGAAACACTAGAAACAATGAAAGCCGAAATAGAAGAAAAACTATTTACGGAATTAATGGTGAACGAAAAACAATTAAAGGACTTTAATAAAAAGGTTAAAACTCTAGGACTTATGTTACACGGAGAGCCACTAGAGTTCAAGCTTCCTTATAGAGAAGAAGTTTTAACATTTGCAAAAGTATTAAAGCAAGCTCAATCTTTAAATGATGGTATAGGCTTAAGAATTATTTTTGATAATATATTGGATAATTTATTTAAAGCTTCTCATGTAGTAGTAGCAAAACGCACAAGTATTAATGACGGTAATTTGTTTTGTGATTTTTATAATAAAAGAATTTCATTCATTAATGAACTAAACCCAGACTACAATGAAAACTTAGACTTCTTTATTAATTTCTTTGATAAAGAAGAATATAAAAAACGCTTTTTACACACTAAAAGAGCGTTTAAATATTTATATGAAAACATGGAAAGACTTGATATGTCTTTTTGTGATAAATTACATGGTAAAAAATTAATTGAAATTTTAGACATTTTATATCTTGAAAGAGATAATTTTCCTATATCTAAAAATGAAAAACAAATAACTATGTCTAAAAGTTTAGCTGAGGAATTATCTTCTTTAATCGCTCTTGCATCTTTAAACCCAAACTTAGATAGCGTATCTGAAGAGTTTTATTTAAAAGACCTCGCAAAAGAACTAAGAGATTATTCTGAAAGCACAACTAATATTAACGAACCATTTTTTCTTTATCATGAACAAATCACAGCAAAAGCTTGGTTTTCTTTAGCTTATAGGTTTTTAAATTATTACGTATCTAGAGGTATAAAAGATTTTGAAAAAGCACTTGGTATTTGCCAAACATTTCTTTTAACTTTTGGTAGCGAAAACATAATTCCTAGTGCAAAAATAAGCAGAATTAAAAAAACACAATTATTTTGCTTATTAATTAATGATAAGGAACTAACCATACTTTATGAGGGTATAGATAACATTATTAGCACTAATGAAGACGTATTAGCATCGGAGATTGAAAGGATAAGAACATTGCTCCTTAACGGTGGTGGTGGGCTTTTGTATTCAAGACCAGCATATGAGACTATCCATAAACCTAAATCTTCAAACGACCATTATTCTTGGGGGGTTCAAGAAGTAGGTAAAGATAGCGTCTATGACATGTTTCATAAAGATATAAAAAGAATTTATTGTAAAGAAATTATCCCTGAAACTACTAAGGAACAATATGATACTTTCAATTCTACAATTACAGACAAGCATAGAACAAGAACTTATAATAAAAATATTAATGGGTTTTCGCTATTTAATAGTTTTAAAAAATTATTTTATAATAAATATAATTTTAGCTATGAAAATCCACAAATAATTCAAGCTTTTGATTGTAAAATTACTGAAAATAAATACTATTTAAGTCAATCAGAACTACCTATTTTTACAGAACATTTATTTTTTATTGCAAATAGTAAAAAAAGAATTCATAATTATTTTCTTACTTACTTTGATAAACAAGAAAATAGCGTATTTACTCATTTCAATTGTAGAGGGCATTTCTTACAAAATATCAATTTTTCATTAAAAGATAATTTATTTTATAATGACATAAATAATCGTAAATATAAAAAAAACTTTTCAAACAATTTTTTAAAATGGGATAGAGGTTTTATCCGTGAGTCAATAGAACCTATCAATCAATGGAAAACATTTGGTATAACAATAATTACATTTTTTTTCCACCCAGCTAGATTTCTAGGATGGAATATAGAATTTGAGATTGTCAAAAAGGAAAACTTTTACGATTCTTTAAGAGAAGGATTTTTCTTTTATTATAAGAATAATTTTTATAAAAAAGGAGCTTAAATGGAAATAATAAATGATGAAATCTTTTTTATTTTTTAACTAGCCTAATTTCCTTAATTTTGCTATGAAAAAGCCTGAATGAGTATTTGTTGGCTTTATGCGATAAGTTTTAGCAAGTCTATCATCGCTATATTTTTCATCATAATTACTTAGTCCTTGCAAATATTCGCAAGGCAAATCAATTTCTAAAAGTTCTATATTAAATTTAGAATTAAGTGCATTATAAATCACTGCTTCGTTTTCATAAAAATTATGCGTGCAAGTGCTATAAACTAGCTCCCCACCAACCTGTAAAGCTGTTAGGGCAGAGTTTAAAAGCTTTTTTTGAGTAGTGGCGATTTGCTTTATTTCTTTATGGCTTTTTGTGATAGAAAAGTCGTGCATAAATGTGCTACAAGGAGCATCAAGCAATATTTTGCTAAATCTCTCGGGTGTCTTGCGACCTATCAAAATGCCATCGTGATTATAGGTTTTTGCTTTTATGCCGTAGTTTGCTAGGATTGTTTTAAGCTTATGAAATCTTTTGCTATTTAGCTCATTTGAGCTTAGATTTTCACAATTGTCGCTAAAATTAGCTAGATTTATACTCTTACCCCCTGGAGCAGCACACATATCCAAAATAATATCGCTTGAGCTAACATTTAAAGCCTTAGCGCATAAATAGCTTGAATAATCTTGTATATAAATCCCGCCATTTATTGCCAAATCGTGAGTTGAAATTCTTATTTTAAATTCTTGCCTAAAAATATAAAAATTATCATCTAATTTTGTAGGCGAATACTCACTAAAAGCCTTTAAAAACTCATCTTCACAGCATTTAATTGAGTTTATAAATACCCCGAAATACTCCAAATCAATTGGCTTTTTAAATCCATAAATCTCGCTAAAATGCTCGGTATGATTAAATATCATTAATATCCTTGTTCATTTAATACTTTATAATTATTACAACCATCTTGATGTCCTAATTCACAAGCTTTTTTAAAATAATCTTTAGCTTGTTTTTCATCTTGTTTTACGCTTTGTCCGTTGTAATACAAAATCCCCAAATTAAAACAACCTCTATCATCATTACCATTACAACCTTTGGTATAAAATTCTTTTGCTTTAGAATAATCTTGCTTTACTCCTAATCCTTCATAATATAAAAACCCTAAATTAGTGCAACTTGGAATATTTCCACCATCACAAGCTTTGATAAAAAGCTCTCTTGCTTTAGAATAATCTTGTTTTACACCTTGTCCGTTTTCATACAAAATCCCCAAATTAAAACAACCCATAGTTTTCCCACTATCACAAGCTTTGATAAAAAGCTCTCTTGCTTTAGAATAATCTTGTTTTACACCTTTTCCGTTTTTATATAAAATTCCTAAGTTAGTACAACCATTAACATCCCCACCATCACACATTTTATGCCATAATTCTTGTGCTTTTACATAATCTTGTTTGCCATAATATTCTAATCCTAATTTAAAACAAGTTTGAAAATCTCCGTTATTACACTTACTTTCAAGCTCATTTGCACCTAAAATACCAGCACCTAAAAGCACTAAAAATAATAATTTTTTCATTTTATTTCCTTAAAATTTCTTATTATTAATATCCTTGCTCGTTTAATTTTCTATACCAATAACAACTATTCTGACCGCCTAAATCACAAGCTTTGCCAAAATATTCCTTAGCCTTTGTTTTATCTTGTTTTACACCTTTGCCTTTATAATACAAACTGCCTAAATTAAAACAACCATTAGGTAACCCATCTTCACAGGCTTTAGTAAAAAGCTCTTTTGCCTTAATAGGATCTTGTTTTACTCCATACCCACTGCTATATAAAACACCTAAATTATAACAACCAACACTTTCTCCACCATCACAAGATTTAGTATAAAATTCGCTTGCCTTTAAATAATCTTCGCTTGTTCTAATCACCCCTTTGCTATATAACAATCCTAAACCATAACAGCCTTCAGTAAATTCATCATTACAAGCTTTAGTATAAAGCTCTTTTGCTTTATCATTATCTTGCTTTACACCATTTCCGTTAGCATATAAATTTCCTAAATTAACACAGCCAACAACACTTCCCGCATCACAAGCTTTGGTAAATAACTCTTTTGCTTTTATATAATCTTGTCTTATTCCAAACCCTTCACTATATAACAACCCTAGATCAGAGCAAGTCGTAGCATCTTCATCACAAGCCTTAATAAAATATTCTTTTGCTTTAGCATAATCTTGATTTATAAAAAAGTAAAATTCACCCAAGCTAAGGCAACTAAGAATTTGTCCGCTATCACAAGCCTTGGTAAAATATTCTTTTGATTTAGTATAATCTTGATTTTTAGCATATTCTACTCCTAAATTAAAACAAGCTTCAAAATCCCCTTGATTGCACTGACTTTCAAGTTCATTTGCACTTAAAATACCAGCACTTAAAAGTGCTAAACATAATAATTTTTTCACTTTACTTCCTTTAAATTTATCATTGTTATTTATCAAAACCCTTGCTCATCTAATATTTCATAATGACTACAGCCGTTGTGTTCGTCTAAATCACAAGCTTTTCTTAAGTATTCTTTAGCTTTTCTTTTATCTTCTCTAACGCCTTGCCCGTTATTATATAAAGCTCCCAAATTATAACAACCCATAGCATCGTTACCATCACAACCTTTAGCATAAAGTTCTATTGCTTTTGCATAATCTTGTTTTGCTCCAAATCCGTTTGCATACACAACCCCTAAATTAGAGCAACCACTAGCGTTTTCACCATCGCAAGCTTTAGTAAAATATTCTTTTGCTTTTATGTAATCTTTTTTTACTCCAAATCCATTTGCATATAAAATTCCTAAATTAAAGCAACCCGTAGCATTTCCGTTATTGCAAGCTTTGGCATAAAACTCTCTTGCTTTAAAATAATCTTGCTTTATTCCAAGTCCTTTTTCGTATAAAAACCCTAAATTAGAGCAACCCATAGTATCCCCATTATCACAAGCTTTAGTATAAAACTCTCTTGCTTTTGTATAATTTTGTTTTACTCCAAATTCATTCGCATAAACAACCCCTAAATTATTGCAACCCGTAGCATTTCCGTTATCACAAGCCTTAGTAAAATATTCTTTTGCTTTAGTATAATCTTGATTTTTAGCATATTCTACTCCTAAATCTGAACAAGCTTCCAAATCGCCCTTATTACACTGACTTTCAAGCTCATTTGCACTTAAAATACCAGCACCTAAAAGTGCTAAACATAATAATTTTTTCACTTTACTTCCTTTAATGTCATTGCTTGTTTATTTTTTTATACAGCAAACAACTAGTATGTTCTCCATAATCACAAGCTTTTTTAATTAATTCAATAGACTTTTTAATATCATTTTCATATAAACTTGATAAAGCTAAACAGCTTTCTCCGTCTTTATTATCGCAAGCTTTAGTCCATAATTCTTTTGTTTTTTCAATATCTTTTGCAATGCCAATTCCAGAATAATACATAAAGCCTAAAAATCCACAAGCACCAAAATCTTGTAGTTCGCAACTTTTAGTATAAAATTCTCTCGCCTTATTTAAATCTTGTTTTATGCCATCTCCTTCAAAATACATAGAACCTAAATTTGTGCAAGCAAAAGTATGTCCACCATCACAAGCTTTAATATAAAACTCACTTGCTTTTTTTAAATCTTGTTTTACTCCATTTCCTTGTTCGTAAGATAATCCTATATTAAAACAAGAAGAAGCATCTTTACCTTTACAAGCCTTAATCCATAATTTATTTGCTTTTTTAAAATCCTGCTCTACATCTTCGCCACTTGCATATAAATATCCAAGAGCATCACAAGCTTTATAATCGTTTTTATTGCAAGCTTTTTCTAATTCCTTAATATCAACTGCACCTAAAACACTTGCACCTAAAAGTGCTAAACATAATAATTTTTTCACCTTACTTCCTTTAAATTTCTAATTTAATTTTTCAAATTCTCAATACTTTTACAAGCTCTTTCATCGCCTAAATCACAAGCTTTTTTTAAATATTCTTTAGCTTTTTTATCCTTATATAAAAATGATAAAAAATAACACCCAACAGCATAATTATGATTACAAGATTTGGTATAGAATTTAATAGCTTTTTTCTTGTTTTGTTGCGTTCCAATTCCATAAGCATTCATAAAACCTACTACATAACAAGCTTCATATAAGTTATTTTCACAAGCTTTAGTATAAAGATTTATGGCTTTAGTATAATTTTGCTTAGTTCCTATTCCGCTCTCATATAAAAACCCTAAATCATAACAAGCTTGCATATTTTTATTCTTACAAGCTTTAGACCATAAATTATAAACTTGTTTTAAATCATTTTCGTATTCAATTGGCTCTTTTGTAAAATCAATATTTTTAAAAATCTCAAATCCTAAGTCATAATCATTTGCTAATAAAACTTTAAATATAAGCAAACAAACGAGCTTTTTCAATTTAAATTCCTAAATAATCCTTAAGCAATAAAAATGCTGCAATGCTATCTTGTTTGCCATCTTTTTTTTTGCTACTAATAATTTTTGCTGCTTGTTTGCTTGTAAAACTTTCATCGTGATAGACTATATTACTAAACTCAATTAGTTTTGAAAAATGCTCCACTCTTCTTCGCATCTCATCTTCAGCACTACCACCCATTGGAATGCCTATTACAATTTTAGTGATTTTGTGCTTTTTGATTAGTTCTTTTACTTCTGTGGCTGCTTGGTTGCGATTTATTCTAATTATTGCAGGTTGTGGCATAGGAATTTTCATTATGCTAATTGCAACGCCAATTCGTTTAAGTCCTAAATCAAGTGCAAGTATATTTTCCATTAAACACTCCTAACTAAAACTCCATCAATTATTATTTTTCCATCAAGTTCATAATCATATACTAATTCGCCGTATCGCTCTAAGGCTTCATCAAGATTTGCTCCGTTTTTACAAAATTCTAAAAACTCATCGTAGTTTTGAGTGTAGCATTTTTGAACGCTGAAGTATTCTTGCATTTGTGCTACGAAAATATCAATATCATAAATTATTTTTGCCTTATAGTTTGCGATTAGCTCGTTTGTGCCATCACTTTCTCCTATTCTTTGGGCTAATACATAAATATCTTTTCCATATTCTAGGGCGTGTTTTGCTGAGTTTAATGAGCCGCTTTTAAGGTCTGCTTGGGTGATGATTAAAATATCTCCAAGAGCTACTACAAGGCGATTTCTAGCTAAAAAATCGTGTTTTAATGGGATATGATTTGGCTCGTTTTCGCTTAGTGCTAGGGCGTTTTCATATATTTGTTTGATGATTAATTCATTGCTTTTTGGATAGATTTTATTAAGCCCATTTGCAAAAATTCCTATATGATAAGGCAGGCTTGCTTTTGCACTTTCAATATCTACTCCAATTGCTCCACCACTTACTACGCAAATACCTATTTGGCTTAGTTTTTGTGCTAGTTTAAAGGTTAGATTTTTTGTATAAACGCTCATTTTTCTAGAGCCTACTATACTTATTTTAGGCATTTTTAAAAGTTCTAAATTGCCTTTATAATAAATCTTATTAGGCGGGTTTTTAAGAGTATTAAACTCATTTATAATCGTTGTATATATCATCTATATAAACTAGCTCAACTTTAGAAAAGTTATATTCGCTAATTGCTTTTAGGCTATTTTTGTGTGGGTGTGCTATGGCTATTGCTCTTTTGTGTTTTAGGGCAAATTCCACTGCTTCATCTAGCTTTTTGCGAATATCATTTAAATCTTGTGAATTATCTAAAAATACATTTCTGTGGATATAAAATTGATTAAATTCTTTTGCAATTGTAGGTGCTTTTGTGTTAGCGCTAGTCCTTGAATCAACGAAAATCAAATCATATTTTTTCAATGCTTTAAATAAATTTCTCATAGCGTTTTCATCTTCGCTAAATAATGAGCCTGTATGATTGTTTAGATATTTTAGATTTGGAAAAGCGATTTTGATATTTTTAATCCTATTTTCAATCACTTGATAACTATCATTTGGAGTAAGGGTTAGCGGCTCTTCTTTATTAAACTTTAAAGCCCTTAAAGGAAGGTGTATCATAAAAGATTTAAATTCTTTTGAATATTTATTAGTGTCTGGGTGATTGTTTGTGTTAGGAAAAAAGCTCGGAGTGATTTTTTTACCATTTTTAATAATTTTTTTGATTTCTTCGCTTTGTTCTTTTGTCGCAACATCATCAATAATAATTGCTAACTTTGCCTTAATATTAGTAGCACTTGCTAAAGAACCAAAGGCTGAAGTTTCTTTAGTATCAAAACAAGTTACGCTAGTTACCTTACAATTATCATAATTTTTTTCTAAATCCATATTAGCAAATATATCACTAAAATTTTGATTTAAATTCTTTTCTTTATCAATGCTTTTTTCATTTTTATAATTATTTATAGCATTTACTATTGTTTGCGGTTTTGGTTTTTGAATTTCTTTTTGAGTTTTTATCTCTTTAGTTTCGCTAATTTGCTCTTTGCTTTCGTATATATTTAAATATACTAAAAGCCCTATGCCAAATAATAATAAAAATAAAAAAATTATTTTAAGAGTTTTAGCAAAGCTAGAATTAGCTTTGCTTTTTTGCTTTTTTTTAGCCATTAATTTTTATCTTGTTGAACTAATTTGCTTTTTTCAATCCAAGGCATCATTTTGCGTAATTTAACGCCAGTTTGTTCTAAAAGGCTGTTTTTAGTAATATTGCGTCTTGCATTCATTTTTGGATAATTTGCACGGCTTTCTAAGATGAAATCTTTTGCAAATGTGCCATCTTGAATATCTTTTAATACTTTTTTCATAGCTTTTTTGCTATCTTCGTTTATAACTTTTTCGCCTGTAATATAATCGCCGTATTCAGCTGTATTTGAAATAGAATATCTCATATCAGCAATTCCGCCTTGATACATTAAATCAACGATTAATTTCATTTCGTGTAAGCACTCAAAATATGCCATTTCAGGCTCATATCCAGCTTCTACAAGTGTATTAAATCCTGCTTCAATAAGTGCAGTCAAACCTCCACAAAGCACTGCTTGTTCGCCGAAAAGGTCTGTTTCTGTTTCGTCTTTAAATGTAGTTTCAATTATAGCTGTGCGTCCGCCACCAATTGCACTTGCATAGCTTAGTGCTAGAGCTTTTGCATTACCGCTTTCATCTTGAGCAACTGCTATTAAATCAGGAACACCGCCACCAATTACGAATTCATTTCTTACCGTATGACCTGGTGCTTTAGGTGCTATCATTATAATATCTACTCCTTTTGGAGCTACAATTTGTCCGTAATGAACATTAAATCCGTGAGCAAATGCTATAGCTTTTCCTTCGCTTAAGTTTGGTTTAATTTCGCTATTAAAAATTTGAGCTTGAAATTCATCAGGAGTTAAAATCATAATAACATCAGCTTTTTTAGTCGCATCAGCTACGCTTAAAACTTCAAAACCTTTAGCACGAGCTTTATTAGCCGAGCTTCCTTCTCTTAGACCAATTACAACTTTTACACCACTATCTCTTAAGTTTTCAGCGTGAGCGTGTCCTTGTGAGCCAAAACCAATAATCGCAACTATTTTGCTTTTAATTAAACCTAAATCGCAATCACGATCATAATAAACATTTACTGCCATATTTTTCCTTTTCCTTTTGATTTAATTAAGCAAATTATAACTATTTTAGTTACAATCTAATAAAAAAATATCAAATTTTATTTACTTAAAAGGTTTATTATGCAAGATTTTATTAGTAAAAGAATAAAAAGCCTACCTCCGCTTAATGAAAGCACTTTAGAAATTCAAAGAATTTGTAATGACGAAAACTCATCTTTAAAAGATTTAGCGAAAATAGTTGAAAAAGACCCAATGCTAACTGCAAATATTTTAAAATCAGCAAATTCGCCTTTATACGGATTTTCAAGAGAAATTAGTAGTGTTGATAGGGCTGTTAATTTGTTTGGAATGACAACTATTAAAGGATTTGCTTTAAATGCAGCTGTTAAAAACTCTTTTAAAATCAATTTAAGTGCTTACAATATGAATGAAGCAATGTTTGCAAAAATCTCAACTATGCAAAATTCATTAGCAATTAATTGGCTTAATAGAAGTGCAGACAATACTAAAAAAGTCGTAATTCCAGCATCGTTTTTGCTAGAAATTGGCAAGATAATTATATCTTCTGAATTAGTTGAAACAAATAAAGCAGAAGAATTTAAAAATGGATTAAGTGATTTAAGAAATATTAAAGAATTAAGTGATTATGAAAAGCAGTTTTTAGGAATGAGTAGCGAAGAAGTAACTTCTATGATATTTGATAAATGGAATCTTGAAGTTGATATGATTGATGCTATTTTTTATAGTGTAAATCCAGAAAACGCAAGTAATGATATAAAAAAGAATGCAATTGCATTAAATATAGTTTCAAATCTTATTAATATTTTTGGATTTTTTAATGAAGAAATGATAGTTCAATGTGTATTAGACGCTAAAAATAATGGCTTATTAGGAGATAAATTAATAGACGCTATTAAAGTAGTAGAACAAGATGCTTGAGTTTTTAGAAAACATTAGGCAAGGTTTTAATAAGCTTAATGCTAATTCAAAACAAAAAGAAATAATTAAAGTCTTATTAACAGAAAAAATAGTAAGCGAATACAATAATAAAATCTATTTTAATAATGGATTTTATTATGGCAAAATGGATATAAATTCTAAAGGCGATGGATTTTTACAAGCGTCGTTTTTAGAGCGAGATTTACTTATAAAATCAAAAGACTTACATTCAGCAAGATACGGCGATATTGTAATTGCAAAAAAGATTAAAAAGCAAAAAGGTCGCCCAAGTGCTGCTGTAATACTTGTCTTAAAAAGAGAAGAAGAATTTTCTTTAGTTATTACTCAAATGCTAAAAAATGTAGTATTTGGAAAATGCTTTAAAACAGGACTTTTAAGACAACTTAGTGTATCTCAAAAATCATTAAAAGCCTTACCTGTTGGCACTATTTTAAAGGTTGATAATGCAAGTTCAAATGTAGTAGAAGTGCTAGGGCATATTAGTGATGAAAAAGTAGATGAAAAAATCTCTATGGCTTTATTTAATAAAACTGAAGAATTTGATAAAGCGTGTTTAGATGAAGCAAATGCTTATAGTGGCAGTGTTGATGCTAGTTTTTATCCTGATAGACTTGATTTAAGGCATTTGCCATTTTGCACGATAGACCCAATTCACGCAAAAGATTTTGATGATGCTATTTATTTTGATGAAAAAAATCAGATTTTATATGTAGCAATTGCTGATGTAAGCGAATATGTAAGGGCTTTTAGTGCTTTAGATAACGAAGCTTTAAAGCGTGGATTTAGTATATATTTTCCACATAAAAGCATTCCTATGTTGCCAAGAGTTTTAAGTGAAGGAATTTGTTCTTTAAACCCAAATGAAGACAGGCTTTGCTTTGGTTTTAAAATATATTTTGAAGGTGCAAAAGTAATAAAAGAAGAAATCTATGAAGGCATAATTAATTCAAAAAGAAGATTTAATTACGATGAAGTAGATGAGTATTTAGACAAAAAAACTGATTTAAAAGAATGCAATTATTTATATTCTTTAAATGAGCTTACAAAAAAAATAAGAAATGCTAGATTAAATAAAGGTTTTAATTTTTTAACAGAAGAGCTAAGAATGGAGATTGATAGCGACTGGCAAATTACTAAGACCTATTACGAGCAATCAACAAGGTCTCATCAATTGATTGAGGATTGTATGCTACTTGCTAATAAAGCAGCGGCTAAAATGTGCCCTGATTTAGCTATTTTTAGAAACCATCAAAGCCCAAATTACAATAAAATCGCTGCTATGTATGAAGAATTGCAATTATTAGGACTTGATTTTAGTGGTGGAGAAAACATCTATGAAAATATCAAAAATATTCAGAGCTTAGCAGATGAATTAAATATCCGTGCTGAAGTAGATAAAATCATCATTCGTTCATTTAAAAAAGCTGAATATGGACATGAAAATAAAGGGCATTTTGCATTAGGATTTGAAAGGTATTCGCATTTTACAAGTCCTATTAGAAGATATTCGGATTTGATTTTGCATAGATTATTAAAAGCTCTTATGAAAAATCAAGATAAACTATTTACATACCTTAGCACGAACCTTGAGAATAAATGTTTTGAAGTTAGTAATCTTGAAAGAGAAGCTGATAAGGTGGCAATGGATTTTTGTGATAGGGTTTATGCAAGATATTTTCATAAAAATATTGGTAAAAGATTTTATGTAAAAATCACTAAAAACGAAGATATTACAATAGGTGTTTTAGATGATGAGTTTAAGGGTGCAAGGATATTTATTGCAAATCCTAATGTAACTTTATTTTCTAGGGTTTTAGTTGAGATTTATGAAGTAGATTTAATAAGCGCTAAGGTTTTTGCTAGGATAGTTAAAGATGTATGAAGCAGAATTTAACAAAATAAAAAACAATCTTCCTAATGCCTTTATGCTTTATGGGGCGTGTAGATTAAGCATATTTATAAACTTAGAAATCATAAAAAGTCTGAAAAAATACGATGAAAGGCTGATTTTAAGAGATAGCGATTATAAATTAAATAAAGCTGTTGATTTTTTAAGTGAGAGTTCGTTATTTGCTAGTTCTAAGCAATTGATTTTGGAATTTGAAAAAGGAATTTCAAGTAAGGATTTAAAAGAAATTCTAAAACATATTAATAGTGAAAATCAATTAATATTAGCTATTTATGATGGAAAAGCTTTAAAAGATTTAGAATTAAGTATTAATAATAATTTTGTTAGATTTTTTGAGAAAAAGACTAGCTTTGAGCAAATTGCTTTATTAAAAGAAATTACTAATTTTTATAAAATAAATGCTAGTGAAGAAGCCTTGCAATATCTTCAAAAAAATTATGAATTTGATATATTTAAAGCAGGTTGTGAGCTTTTAAAATATAAAAATCAAACACTAGATTTAAGCACTATTAAAGAGCATTTAGAAAGCGATAATGCTTTAGGGTTTGATGATTTTTTGAGTAATTTTTTAAAGACAAAAGAGCCAAATGAATATATTTATAAAATATTAGAAAATGAAGATGAAATCGCTTTAGTTAATAAACTTTATTCAAGTTTAATAAGACTTTTTACAATAAGTGCAAATCTAAAAACAAATGGTAGAATTGATTATAAAATAGCCTTTGGTTACACTCCACCAAGACAAGTTTGCGTAGAATTAGAAAATCAAGCGAGAAAATTATCTAATTTTTACGAAGAAATTTTCGCAATTTTATTAAACGCTGAATATGAATTAAAACTAAATAACAATAATTCTTCAAAAGAAATAGCATATTCAAATCTTTTAAAAATATATTTTTTAATAAACTCATAAAATATTAAGATTAAACTGCTAAAATCAAGCCTTGCTTTATGCAAAATTCCTTGCTTAGTAAATCTAGGCTTAATATCCAAAAGGAGAATCATGAGACATTATGAGGTTTTATTCATCGCAAAGCCAACGCTAACTGATGAAGAATTAAAAGCAAGAGTTGAGTTTGTTAAAGAAACTCTAGTAAAAAATGGTGCTGAAATTGCAAATACTATTGAAATGGGTACTAGAAAATTAGCTTACCAAATTGATAAATATGAGCGTGGCGTATATTATGTAATATATTTTAAAGCTCCAGGTTCATTAATTAAAGAACTTGAGCGTGTTTTAAAAATCACTGAAGATGTAATTAGATTTTTAATCGTTAAATACGAAAACAGACGCGAAATCGCTGCGTGGGAAATACTTTCTCAAGGCAAAAGATTAGGTAAAAAAGAAAGCAAAAAAGAAACTAAGGCTGAAACTCCAGCAGAATAAAGGATAAGATATGAATAAGGTTATTCTAATAGGTCGTTTGGTAAGAGATGTAGAAATAAAAACTATTAGTACAACAGGTAGTGCGGTAGTAAATAATGCAATGGCTGTTAGTAGATATAGAAGCTCAAACACAGGCGAAAGAATAGAAGAAACTTTATTTATAGATGTAGTGTTTTATGCTAGATTAGCAGAAATTGTAGGACAATATTTAAGAAAAGGCTCAAAACTAATGGTTGAAGGCTATTTACAACAACAAACTTGGGTAGATACAGCAACCAATCAAAATCGTTCAAAAATTCAACTTGTAGTTGAAAATATGGAAATGTTAGACAACAAACCTGATGAAATGCAAAATAATAATGCTCCTAGAAACAATTATCAAGCAAATAATAACTACAATAGACCTACTCAAAATAATTATCAACAAAATAATTATGCAAGAGAAGAGCAGAATTATCAAAGACAAAATAATTTTGCTGAAGAAAGAAATAATTATAATTATAACTCGGCAGATGATGCAGAGATACCATTTTAAAGGATAAATTATGGCAGAAAAAAGAAAGTATTCAAGAAAATATTGCAAATTTACAGAAGCAAAAGTTGATTTTATTGATTATAAAGATACAGCATTATTAAAACACGCATTATCAGAGCGTTTTAAAATAATGCCAAGAAGATTAACAGGAACAAGCAAAAAACACCAAGAAATGGTTGAGCTAGCTATTAAAAGAGCAAGAGCAGTTGCTTTAATTCCTTATGTATGCGACCGCAAAAACGTAGTTACAAATCCGTTTGAAGGTCTATAATTCTTAGGCTAGATTTTCTAGCCTAATTCTTTTATCATATACAAAAATAAAAATAAATATAGCCAAAGTAATAAACAACTCACTTAAAGCATTTATCACACTTTCACTGCTTGCAAAATAACTATGTGCAAATTCTATAAAATAATGAAGTATCAAAGGCATTGATAATAAAAATAAATAAATACTTCTAAGCCTTATATAAATTGAAATTATAAGTAAAATCAAAAAAGAAACTAAAATATAAAAAATATCTATGAGCTCATAAAGAAGTAACGAGCAAGTAAGATATAAAATAATGCTAAAAAAATAATATAAATTATCTTTAGCAATTATAAATAATAATATAGATATAAATACAAATGCCATTAAACAAATAAAGAAAAGCTCATTAGATTGGCTAATAAAGCTTAAAGCACAAAATATGCAAAATACAAATATAAACGCATAAAATAAAGCCTTGAAAAAATCTTCTAATTCACAAGCAAGATTAATTTTATCTTTATCAATTAATAAGCTAAATAAAACCACTATAAAAGATGGGATAAATATTACAAAAGAAATAATCTGAAGTCCTGCAAAAGGAATTAATAAAAATATATCATCATATACTGCTTTTTCATCTATAAATACACGAAATATTTTAGTGATATTATCAGGTTTTATAAGCAAGTATAAAGCAAAAAATAAATAATAATAAATATTTAATTTTTTAGTAGAAAAAGAAAAAGCTATGAAAGATTTTTCATTTGATTTAATCTCACTTATTAGCCAGCTTAAAAATATTTTCATATTTTATTCTTTAATTCCTATTAAAATATCACTTGCTTTTATTAAAACATTTACATTATCACTTATATTTAAATCCATCTTATTTGCACTATCATTGGTTATGCTAGCTGTAATTAAAATTCCATTACAATTAATTTCTATTATGCTATATACCGAACCATTTTTTATACTTACGATTTTGCCATTTAGTTCATTTGCACTACTTAAACGAGTAGCACATTCGTTTTTGCTAACAATTACAGAATTTGCTTTAAATACTGCTATAGCATTATCATTTATTTTTAGATTTAAATCATCTACACTTTCTGTAGTTATTAAAGATTTGATTGTTTTATTGTTTTCTAATTTTGCAGTAACTAATGAAATAATAGGCGAACTCTCAACTTTAGTTATTTGTATTTTTAATATATTTCTTGCACTTAACATAATCTTCCTTTAAATTCATAAATTTCATCTAATAATAAAATAAAACCTATATTAAAAATTAAATGTATAATAGTTAAAAATCATAAAAAGGATATGAATGGGACTAAAAAGTGATGCTTGGATAAAAGAAATGGCATTAAAACACGAAATGATAACTCCATTTTGTGAAGAGAATGTAGGTAAAAATGTGGTTAGCTATGGACTTTCTAGTTATGGGTATGATATTCGTGTTGGGCGTGAGTTTAAAATATTTACAAATGTAAATAGCACTATGATTGACCCTAAGGATTTTAATGATAAAAATGTAGTTGATTTCGTAGGTGATGAGTGTATTGTTCCTGCGAATTCATTTGCACTTGCAAGAACGGTTGAATATTTTAAAATGCCAAGAGATGTATTAGCAATTTGTCTTGGTAAAAGCACTTATGCAAGATGTGGAATTATTGTAAATGTTACACCTTTTGAGCCTGGATTTTGCGGTCATATTACAATAGAAATTAGCAACACCACTCCACTACCTGCAAAAATATATGCAAATGAAGGTATAGCTCAAGTGTTATTTTTACAAGGTGATGAGCCTTGCATTACTTCTTATGCTGATAAAAAAGGTAAATATCAAAATCAAACAGGCATAACTCTTCCAAAAGTTTTAAAGTAATTTATCTTCAAGAATTTGAAAGTGATTTTTCAAATTCTTAAGTTTTATTATTATTCCAAATAATATTTGCATTCTAAAATTATTCTTAGCAAGCACCTTAATCTAAGGCAAATTAAATATTCAATAAAATATTTTATGAATAAAAATTATTTACTATTTAGTGCAATAATTTTATAATTTTTAACAAGTTTTAAAAATTAATTTTATTTTAAGGAGATTTATGAAAAAGATTTTTTTAAGCTGTGCTTTAGCGGCTTCAGTATTTGCTGCAGAGCAATTTAGCGGTAAAATTATTAATCTTTACACTTCAGTAGATGCGAAAAAAGCAGAAGGAAAACTACTTCCAACTAATGCTTTTGAGATAGTAAAAGACGGCGATTTAGCTGAACTTAAAATTAAAGGATATTACAATCCTAATCAAGGTAATATTTTATATTTTAATGACAAAAATAGAATTTTAGTAGCAGCATTTGGTAAAAATGCTAAAGTAGATTTTAAAGTTGAAAAAGAATTAAAAAATGGTTTTAAATTAGCTAGTATTAAAGTATTTGCTAAAAAAGATGAGCTAGTGGATTTAGAAAAATCAGCAAAACCACTTTTTGAAAAAGGTAAAGCTATGTTTGAAGAAAATTGTGGCATTTGTCATCCACTTCATCCTGTTAGTGAATTTAATGCAAATCAATGGCCAGCTACATTTAAGGCAATGGAAACAAGAACAGGAATTGATAAAGCTGATAGACAATTAGTGGTGCAATATCTACAAAAACACGCAAAAGATATGAAATAAAGGAGACATTATGCTAAATAGAAGAAGTTTTTTAAAAGGTTCAGCTGCAGTTGGTGCTATGAGTTTTGCACCTATAAATGTATTAGGAGCTGAAAGTAAAGCAGTTGCTAGTGGTTTAGTAAAAAATGGCGAAGTTGTAACGGGTGCACATTGGGGTATTTTAAAACTTACTATAAAAGATGGTAAAGTAGTAAAAAGTGAGCCATTTGATGCAAATCAAACTAAGAATTTAAAAAATGATTTACAACACTACACACCTGATTTAGTATATGCTAATCGTGTTAAATATCCTTATGTTAGAAAAAGTTTCTTAGAAAATCCATTAGATAATAAACCTGAACTTCGTGGTAAAGATGAGTGGGTTAGGGTAAGCTGGGATAAAGCTTTAAAATTAGTTGCAGAGAGCTTAAAAAGAACTTATGATGAAAAAGGAGCTAATGGGATTTTTGCAGGTAGCTATGGCTGGAAATCAAGCGGAAATGTGCATAATTCAAGAATATTACTTCATAGATTTATGAACTTAACGGGCGGATTTGTAGGCTCATTAGGAGATTACTCAACTGGTGCATCACAGGTTATTATGCCTCATGTTGTTGGCTCTATTGAAGTTTATGAGCAACAAACTAACTTAGACTTAGTATTAGAAAATACAAAAGTTATAGTTATTTGGGGTGCAAATCCTATTGATACTTTAAAAATTGCTTGGACTGTAACTGATGGCGAAGGTCGTGCATATATGGAAAAAATCAAAGAAAGCAAAATAAAAGTAATTTGCATAGACCCAAGAGCTAGTTCAACTGTTAAATTTTTTGAAGGTAAAGGCGAATGGTTAGCTCCACGCCCAAATACTGATGTGGCAATGATGATGGGTATGGCTACATATTTAATTGATAATAAGCTTTATGATGCTGAATTTATGGAGAATTACACAATAGGATTTGATAAATTTAGTGATTATTTAATGGGTAAAACTGATGGCGTTAAAAAAGATAGCAAATGGGCTGAAAATATTTGCGGAATTAAAGCAAGTGTAATTGAGAATTTAGCTAAGGAATTAAGAGAAAATCTAAGCTTAGTAATGAGTGGTTGGGGTATGCAAAGAGCTCATCACGGAGAGCAACCTCATTGGATGCTTGTAACTTTATGTGCAATGCTAGGTCATATTGGTAAAGATGGTGGCGGATTTGGTTTAAGCTATCATTATTCAAATGGTGGCGTTGCTACAACTAATGCTCCAATAGTAGGCGGAATTAACGCTAGCATGAATGGTCTTTGGGATAAAGGCGTGTTTAAAGGCGTTAAACAAGGAACATTTGATAAAAATGGTAAATTTATACCTGGAAATAGTGGTGCAGGCGAAAATCTACCTGAGTGGTTATCAAAGACAAGTGATAATGAAATTCCTGTAGCAAGAATTGCTGATATGCTATTAAACCCAGGTAAAACAATAGACCACAATGGCAAAAAAATTACTTATAGTGATATAGATTTTGTTTATTGGGTAGGTGGTAACCCATTTGTTCATCATCAAGATTTAAAAACTCTAAAAAAAGCTTGGCAAAAGCTAAAAACCGTTGTAGTAAATGAGATTTACTGGACTCCAACTGCTAGAATGGCTGATATATTATTACCTACAACTAGCCAATATGAAAGAAATGATATTTCTATGAGTGGGGATTATTCTAATATGCATATAGTTCCTATGAAAGCTGCTGTTATGCCTGTTGAAGAGAGTAAAGATGATATGCAAATCTTTGTTGAACTTGCTAAAGTTTATGGAACTCTTTGTGCGATTAGCAAGGGTGCAAGTGAAAAAGATGCAGCAATGTTAGCTACAAAATTAGTAAATGCTTATACAGAAAATCAAACTCCAGAGCAAATGATAGAAAAATACTATAACGCTGCTAAGAAAAGCACAAGCGTAGAAATGCCTGATTTTAAAGAGTTTTGGGAAAATAATAAAGCATTGAAATTTGAAGCTTCTCAAGATGCTTATGAGTTCGTTAGATTTAAAGACTTCGTAGAAGACCCTATCTTAAATCCATTAGGAACTCCGAGTGGTTTGATTGAGATTTATAGTGAAACTATTGAAAAAATGAACTATAAAGATTGTAAAGCTCATCCTATGTGGTTTGAACCAATTGAATGGCTTGGTATGAAAGAAAAGAGTGCAGAATTTCATATGATTAGTCCGCACCCAACGAGCCGCTTACATTCACAACTATGCCACACAAGTTTAAGAGAAACTTATGCTGTAAATGGACACGAGCCTATTTTAATCAATAGCGAAGATGCTAAGGCTAAAGGTATTAAAAATGGAGATTTAGTTGAGGTTTTCAATGCTCGTGGTAAAGTTATTGCAGGAGCAGTTGTAAGCAATGATGTATTAAAAGGCGTAGTAGTGTTACAAGAAGGTGGCTGGTATGACCCTGATGATAATAATGATTGCAAATACGGATGTGCGAATGTGCTAACAATAGATATTCCAACAAGTGAGCTTGCAAATGGAAATATCTCTCATACAGCTTTAGTAAATATCAAAAAATTTGAAGGCGAAAAACCTGAAATCGTAGTATTCACTGAACCTGTAAAAGCATAATATTAGGGGCATTTGCCCCTAGAATTTAATTTTAATTATTCATTATTTTTTCAAAATCAAAAAACCATTCTACTTCTTCAATATTATTAAATTTATCGGATAAATTTGATAATTTAACTATTTTAAAACCACATTTATTAACATAAAAATGGATATTTCTTATTTCAAAATAAGGTGTTGTTTTAGTCTAAACTTTAGTTTTAGAAAAATTTATACTATTTGCCAAGTTTTAAAACCATAGCTTTTATTATGAAATTCTTCAAGTATATAAAATAAATCAAGATTATTTGTTGGGTATTTTCATCTATTAAAAGACATACTCCACCTATTTTTACACCATTGTCATATACATAAAAATTTTTAGCATTTTTATTTTCTAAAGATTTGAAAATCTCATCGATGATGATTACATTTTCATCGGTTTTATCTCTAAGACTTATTTGAAAAGTATTTTGCACATCTTTTGCGAAATTAAAAAACTCATCACTAGAAATTTCTATTAATTCCATAATCTTCCCTTGATTTAGATTGAAATTATTTAATTAGCTTGTTGAAAAGTTTTTATAGTGATTAATCACTTGGTATTTAATTATTATCTTGATGGCTATATTCAATCTAACAATCAAAGAGTAAAAAATTCACTCAAGATTTGGCACTATTTTTAGTGGTGTTGCTAAGCAAGTGGGTTGATTAGTATTTTTTATAAAGAAGTCTGTGCGATAAATATGAGATAAATTTTTTATATTACTACGCTTTAAATTCCTTAAAATTAATAATTACAAATTTAAATTTGAATATTAAAAAACTCATAGTATTTAATGAATTTATGAAAGCATAGTTAAGGGGATTTTCCCCTTTTTAATAATTATTTAATTTAACACAACCCTCTTTTGAGCCGAACGAACACGCAAGATTATATAGTTGTTTTATTTTGTCTAAGTTTTCTTTAGAATTTGAGTTTTTAGCTAATTCATCAGCGACTTTAATGCAAGAATTTGCATCTTTATCTTTTATACATTTTGTTTGATTGCTTATTAAATCAGGGTTTGATAAAAGCTCCATAGGGTTTAAATTACTTAATTTAAAATCATTACAAGCACTAAAAACTAATGCAACTAAAATAGCAAGGATTTTTTTCATTATATCTCCTTATTTGTAATTAGATAATAATTATACCCCCCCCCCTAAGTTAATGTATGATAAATATTTTTAGAAAACTGATTTATTAAAAAATACAAATTCTATTATCGTTTTTCTTTACAACTCTAGCAAAGGCGTAGGCGTTTATGTTTGCATTTTGTAAAATATCTAAAGCTTTTTGAGTATCTTTTTCGTTAATGCTAATGATTAATCCACCACTTGTTTCTGGAGAATACAAAAGTAAATCATCTTCAATAAATGATTTTACAAGTCCTTTTAAACTATTTTTGTTTGTATAACTAGCTGCTCCAAAAAGCCCTAAATTAGCGTAATTTAAAGTATTTTTATAATACTTTATCGCATCAGAATTGATTTCAATTGATATTTTATCATTTAACATTTCGCTCAAATGTCCAATAAGTCCAAAGCCTGTAATATCAGTGCAAGCATTGATTTTTATGCCATTTAAAAGTTCTAAAGCTTTATTATTTAGGCTTTTCATACCATTTATACATTCGCTAAAATCATCGTCTAAATTAGCCTTAATAGCCATAGCATTAAGACTTGTTCCTAGTGGTTTTGTAGCTATTAAAACATCATTTTCTAAGGATTTGTTATTGCTTAAAAAACTATCTTTTTTAACATAACCAGTAACGCTAAGCCCTAAAAATACTTCACTAGAATTTAAAGTATGCCCGCCAGCACAAAATCCACCCGCTAAATTAATAGTATCATTAAGCCCTGCTATCATTTGTTTTAAAATATCTTGAGATAAGCATTCGCTAAATGCAACTATATTCATAGCACTCATAACTTTTGCACCCATTGCAAAAATATCGCTTAATGAATTTGCTGCAGCAATTACAGCGTAATCATAAGCATCATTTACGATTGGGGTAATAAAATCAAGTGTTTGAACTAAGGCAAAATCTTCTAAATTAGTAGAAATTACCTTAGGATAATCAATAACACAAGCATCTTCATTACTAGTAGTTGAGCTTAATATAAATTCACTAGGTTTAATATTAGCTAAAGCATTGTGTAAGTCAGCCTGACTTAGCTTAGCTCCTCAACCTGCGTGCTTGCTAAATTGAGTAAGTTTCATAGATTTACCATTTTTGTTTCAAATAAAGTATCTATTATCTCAACTGCGTTTGAACTTCTACCAATTTTTGGACTAACTTGAAAATAATTTAAGCAATTCGCACAACATAAAATATCAACTCCATCATCACTTAAAGCTTTTAAAGCATTAAATGCTGGATGAGTATCATCACAAGCTATAAAAACAGCTTCGTTTATTAATACAACTTTTTGAATTTTTCTTTCTTTTACAGCAGTTAAAAATCCAATTAAAAGCATTGCTCCTAATTCGCCTTCGCCAACTTTTAAAGATTTTAAGAATATTCCTTCTTGTTGTTTTGCTTCATCTTTTGAGCTTTTTATTTCGCTTTTTCTTAATTTAAAGCAAAATCCATTAAGCTCAAATTCTTGATTTAAATTCTTAAGCAATCTTTGGATATTTTCTTTTGCTGCTTCGTTATCAACTATTATTTCTAACTCATCATTAATTGCTAAATTAATTAATGTTTTTTTTGTTTCAATTACAGGTATCGGACAAGCCTTGCCGCTAAAATCTAGTTTCATTATTCTTCCTTTTTAAATAGTTCGTTAAATCTTTTTTCTAAAAATTCTTCTAATTCTTTTTCTAATAATTCATAATTTTTCATAAATTCTAAAGCCTTAGGGCTAAGAATAGTTCCGCTATCTTTACTAGCTCCTTTTTTGCTAATAAATATATCTCCGCCTAAAAATTTTTCTGTGCTAGTTTTCTTAGTCCAAGCCTTTTTATAACTCATATGAAGTTGTTTTGAGCTCTCATTAATTGAGCCAAATTTTTCTATGGCTTTTAATATCTCATAATTACCTTTTCCAAAAATTTCGCCGTCTTCTTCTAACCAGAATTTGATTTTAGGTGTTTTATTTTTCATAGCTATAACTCGGTGTTATTTTTCCATTTTTTGTAAGTTCTTTATACCAATAAGAATGCAAAATATATACTTCTTCTTCTTCTTTATATCCTGTTATCATTGCGTGAATTGAGCCTTTGATAGCAAATACAGCCATATATAAATGCACGAAAAACATAGCAGCACAAACAATGCCTAAGATATTATGAACTATTGCACTAAGTCTTAAAATATTAATATGACTAATTCCTAACATATTTTGTAAAAATTCGCTCTGAAAATCTAAAAAGAACATAAACGCACCAGTAATTATCATAATAGCTCCACCAAAAACGGCTATGTAATACCACATTTTTTGACCGAAATTATATTTTCCCGCTGGAACAGGTCTTTTAACCTTGCTTAAATATCCACCTACTATCATAAGCCATTTTATGTCATAACTAGCAGGTAACATTCTTTTAATCCAGCAAAAAAACATAGGAATAATTGAGATAAAAAATAAAATAGTAGCAACTCCGTGAAGATTTTTGCAAAGTCTAACAAATACTCCACCACCAAAATAATGACCATTCATAATAATTAAGCCTGTTGGAATTAATATAATCCAAGCAAGTGCAGCAATGAAATGAAAACCACGCTCAAATAATGAAAAGGCATATATTTTTTTGCCTTCGTGACTAAATGTTTTAGGTCCTATTACCATATAATGTAATGAAAACGCACAAAGCACTGCAATTAAGACAATTAAAGCAAGTGAAGCAATGTAACTTGATGCTAATATTGTCCAAATTTCTCCTAATTCATAGCTAGTAATATTAGTAACTCTTCCTGTAGTTGTTAAATCACTAGCATTTAAACAGGTAAATAAAAATGCTAATACAAAAAACTTTTTCATAATATCTTCCTAAAATGATTTTATTCTTTAATTTATATCAAAATATTTTTAATTTCTCCTTGAATAGTCATTAAAATTAAATTCTTTTTGACTTTTAATGCTACCATCTTCACCAACATAAATTAAACTTGGTAATTTTACTCCGTTAAAAGTTGTATTTTTTACTATTGTGTAATGAATTTGGTCGCAAAATATTATCTTATCTCCTATATTTAGTTCTTGATTAAACTCATATTCTCCCATAATATCTCCTGCAAGGCAAGAATTACCTGTTAAAAGATAGCTATTTTTAGTGCTTTGTGTTTTTGCTAATTCATCACGACTTGCTAGGATTTTTGCATTTTTTACTTCGCTAGTGTAAGGCATAATGATAGTATCAGGCATATGAGCTTCAGCACAAATATCTAAAATTGCTATTTTTTTCTCATTTTCAACAATATCTAAAACACTAGCTATTAAATCCCCCGTTTGCCAACCAATAGCTTCTCCTGGTTCAAGGTATATTTCAAGATTATATTTTGATTTAATAGCTTTTAAGAATTGAATTAATTCTTCTACTTTATAGCCTTTTTTTGTGATATGATGACCGCCACCAAAATTAATCCATTTTAATGGGTGTTTTGTTAGATATGGTTTTAAGAAATTATCTTCAAATACTTTAAAGACTTTTTCTAAACTCTCAAAACTCTCTTCGCATAAAGCGTGAAAATGTAGCCCATCAACTATTATTTCGCTATCTAATAAATCCTTTGCTTTAATGCCAAGCCTTGAGAATTTGCCGCAAGGATTATAAATTTCTTTTGGAGCTACTGAAAACTCTAAATTACAGCGAATTCCTAAAGATTGATTTTTATAATTTTTATGATTTATAACTTTTTTATATTCATTCAATGAATTAACCACTATATGATGACTAAGATTTAATATTTCTTCTAAATCGTCATTGCTAAATGCTGGTGCGTAAGTGTGGATTTCTTTATCTACAAATTCTTTAGCAAATTTTGCTTCCCATAATCCACTGCAAGTGCAACCTTTTAAGTAATTTTTAATTAAAGGCATAGCAGCACTAAATGCAAATCCTTTTAAAGCTAATAAGACTTTAACTCCACTTTCTTCTTGAATTTTTTTAAAGATTTCAAGGTTATTTTTTAGTTTGCTTTCGTAGCAAATGTAAGCTGGTGTTTTAATATTATTTTCAATATATTTCATTACAATTTCCTTTCGGTATTAATAATTTTGCTATAATATCATATTAAATTTATAATATATTAGGTATTTTATGAAAGAAAGAAAGTCAATTTTAGAAGAATCAATAAAGAGCTTAACTCTTTATTCAATAATATTTTTTGCGTTAATTTTTAGCGTTGGAATATTTGTTATTAAATCAAGTTATACGGAAGAAGTAAATAGCCTAGAACAAGAATATAACGAACAAATCAATTTATCATCAAATAAATATATCAAAGAAGAACTTAAAAATATTAAAAAATATTTAGATGCAGAATTTTCATATTTAGACGATAGTGCCAAAGAATTTGTAGATAGCGCTTACAATTTCGCATTAAATTATTTAAACACTCACGAAGATAAACAAAAAGCTTTAGAATTTTTAAAAGCAAATATGGGTTATCCTATTGATATTGATGTTTTTGATGGAATTGACCCGACTTATTATTACTACGCTAGGTATGTTGAATTAGATAATAAAAAAATATTAAGAGTTACTTTAAATCCTAAAAAATATGAAGAAACTCAAAGGGTAGTAGCATTAAATAATATTAAAAATCTTCACAATGCTCAACTTTCTTATTTTAATGCAAAAAGATTAGATGATAATTTTAATTTTTTAGGTAATGAAAGATGGTATTGTGTATATGAAAATGAAGCTTACACTTGCTATGATAAAAATTGGTGGTTGGCTTTAGAATTTACCGTTAAAAGTGATGTATTAAAAGAAGCTTTAGAAGAAGTAAAAAGTAAAAGATTTGAATCGGCATTAATACAAGGTGCGTTTTTAGGTTGCTCTATATTAATTGGATTTTTAGGCATTTTGGTATATATAATAAGAAAGAAGAAAGAAGTAAGAGCGCAAATAGAATTAGCTACTAAGCATTTTGATGTAGCATTAAATAAACATATATCTAATTTTAATAAGAATAAACAATTAAATAGTGATTTTGCATTTAAGGAATTTAGAACTTTAAGTTATGCTTTACTTAGATTTATAAGACAAATTCAAGCCAAAGACGGGAATATCAAAAAACAAGCGTATATTGATAATATTACCGGTCTAATGAATATGATAAGTGTTACTGAAAGCCTTGATAATTATGTAAAAAAAGATAATAAGGTATTATTATTTTTATTTTTTAACATAGATAATTTCAGAATTTATAACTCAATGTATGGAAGAAGTTTTGGTGATGAAGTTTTAAAAATCGTAGCTTATAGACTTTATACAACCTTAAAAGGTATGGCAACAGGCGATAATGAACATTTTGAGAGCTTAGACTTTATAAAATATGATAAATATAAATTTATACAAAATAAAACTACTTTTGAATGCCTTGCTAGGGTTAGTGCTGATGAGTTTTTATTAGTAATTGAAGTAGATAAAAATGAAGATTATTTTACATTAGCTAAAAAATACCATCAAAAACTAACAGCAAGAAGCATTAAAATTAATTCAAATGATGATTTAATAGAATATGAGCCATTTAAAATTAATGCTAGAGTTGGATTTAGTATATATCCAAAAGATAGCAAGAATTTACACGAATGTATAGGAAATGCTGATTTAGCAATAGAAAATGATAAAGCTAGTGGAGATAATTGGATATTTGGTTATACGGCAGAAATTGGCAAACAAAATGAAGCTAATTTAAAGCTACAACAAGATATAAGAAATGGTATTGTAAATAAAGAATTCTTATTATATTATCAGCCAAAAGTAGATGTAAAATCTGGCAAAATTATAGGAGCAGAAGCTCTTGTTAGATGGCAAAAAGGAGATAAATTAATATTTCCAGACCAATTTATAGGAATTTGCGAAAGAAGTAATTTAATTATTACTTTAGGTAATGAAATTATTAAAATGGCTTGTGAAGCTCAAAGAAGATGGTTAGAAAAAGGTCTTGAATTAAAACTTAGTATAAATCTAAGCACCAAGCAGCTTTTAAGCGAAGGAATAGTTCATACAATAGAAAAAAACATTCAAGGCATACCGCCAAGATTAATTGAATTTGAAATCACAGAAAGCTTTTCAATAGAAAATGCAACAAGTAAGGCTATTATTGATAAAATCAAAAAACTTAATGTAGGTTTATCAATGGACGATTTTGGTAAAGGGTATAGTTCTTTATCTTATTTAAATGACCAAGATTTAGATTTTGATGTTGTTAAAATTGATAAATGTTTTATACAAAATATAGATACTAATGAAAAAAATAGAAGATTGGTTGAGTTTATTGTAAATGTTATTAAATCTTTAAATAAACGCTCTGTAGCTGAAGGTGTAGAAAATATTGAGATTTTAAATTTCTTAAAACACTTAGGTTGCGATGAGTATCAAGGGTATTATTTTAGCAGACCTGTTCCTGAAAATATTTTATTAGAAAAGGTATATGAAAATGGTAAAGATTAATTTTTTAGGACCTATTAATAAAAATTCTATTGAATTAAATGTAAAAAATGTTCGTGAATTAAAAAATGAGTTATTGAAAATTGAAGATTTAAAAGAATGGTTAGAGATTAGTGCTATTGCTATAAATGATAATTTCATAGATAGTTTAGATATTGCATTAAAAGATAACGATGTAGTAAGCATACTACCTCCTGTTTGTGGTGGTTGAGCGTGAAAGAATTTCAAATATTTAATAATGCTCTTGATGAAAAAGCTTTATATAGTGAATTTTGTGGAATTTGCAAAGAGTTAAATTATGGAGCATTTTTAAGTTTTAGCGGGATAATTAGAGCAGAAGGCAATATTAGCGGTCTTAGTTTTGATATATATGAGCCAATTTTAAAAAAATGGTTTGATGATTGGTGTGAGAAAACTAGGAATTTAAATATTAGATTATTTTTTGCACATGCAAAAGGAGATGTATTAGTAGGTGAATGCTCTTATTTTGCAGGGATTGCAAGCTCACATAGAAAAAACGGCTTAGATATATTTGCTAAGTTTATTGAAGATTTTAAACAAAATGCACCTATTTGGAAATACGATTTAATTAATAATCAAAGAATTTATGCAAAGGATAGAAGCTTTAAGTTGCCTAACGCAGGTCTTTTAAGCAGCAAGGAAGATTAAGTAATGAATAAAAAAGCATTAGTAATAGAAATTATTATTGTATGTATTGTGGTACTTGCGTTACTTATTTTACTAGGTCTTAAGGTATATAATTCAAAAAATGAAGCAGAAATGTCAAAATCAATCAGAAACTTAGCTACATTGATTAATGATGTAGATACATATTATTCTAATAATGAAAATTTTATAGATATTCCATTGATGACTAAAGTAGGGCTTGATAAGGATATGTGGTTTTTTGTTAAATCTGAAAAATGCTTACACTTTAGCACTTTTAGAGATTTTTTGATAGTTAAAAAAATTGAAAAACCAGGGGAATTATGTTCTACATTATTAAGTTATGATTCTGTTAAATCGCTATTAATAGGCAAAGACACTCCGGGCGATGAAGCTGTAAGTGTTAATATAAGCAATTCTAATACTATATTTATTAGAATGGGTATTAAATACGATAATTCTATATTATAAAACTATTTTATAACCTGTTGAAGTAATATTTTTTATAATATTTACACCCAATTTATCTCTAAAACGCTTTATAAATGTTCTTACAGAACCATCTTTTACATCGCTTTTGCCCCAGCAAATCTCTTTTATTTCATCAAGACTTACAACTTTTCCTATAGGTTCACTAAGGGCTTTTAATAAAGTTAATTCTTTTTTTGTAAGTTCAACTTCAAATTCTAATGTTTTAAAAGTTGATTTCATATAATCAATCGTATAATCACCTATTTTAGTAACTTTACTCATATTTGAAACCAGGCTTTTTACACTTGCGATTAATTCTTCTGGAATTACAGGTTTGATTAAATACTTATTCACATTAACATCAATAGCTTTTAGTAATTTTTCTTTATCACTATGGGCTGAAATTACTATAATAGGCGTATTTGGGCTTAGGTCTTTAATGCTTTTTGCAAGGCTTAAACCATCTTTTAGTGGCATTAATACATCACAAATTACAATATCAGGACGAAGTTTTTTAAATTTATTTAATCCACTTAAGCCATCTTGAGCGTAATGCACTTCATAAAACAAAGGTGCTAAAATATCTCCCATTAGATGAGCTATATTTTTCTCATCTTCAACAATTAATAAACTTAACATTCTTCTCCTTTAAAAATAAGTTCAAAATATGCACAATTGCCCTTGTTAAAACATCTTATATCTGCATTTATTTTATTTAAAATTTGCTTACAAATGTAAAGCCCAAGTCCTACGCCTTGTTTTTTGTGTTTAGTTGTAAAATATGGGTCAAATATATGCTCTATTATATTAGAAGGAATTGCCCCTGCATTATCGCTAATTTGCAAAATCAAATTCTTTTTTTCTTTAAATACTTTAAAATGTAGTATTTTATCATCTAGTTCTTGTTCTAAAAAAGCATCTTTAGCATTATTTATAATATTTACAAGAACTTGCACTAATTCATTAAAATTACAAAATAAGCAGCATTTTTTAGTATCAATATCAAATGTAGTTTTTATATTATTTTTTTTCAATGCTTGGTATGTTATATATAAACTATGCTTAATTATTTTTATTAAATTATGTTTTTCTAAAGGCGTATTAGGATTAATAAAGTCCCTAAAATCATTAATAGTTTGGCTCATATTTTGGATTAATTTTTGACATAATTTATAATGTTTATCTTTTTTTTCGTTATGCAATAAATAAATAGCTAAAGATAATTCATTTAAAGGTTGTCTCCATTGATGAGCTATATTTTCTAACATTTGTCCTAAGATAACTTGGCGATTTTGTTGAAATATTATTTTTTGTTGAGCATTATTGATTGCTATTGCGTCTTCTATTTTCTTTTCTAAATTCTCATTGAGTATTTTTAAAGAATTTGTCTTTTGAGCTACGACTTGTTCTAAATTCTCATTTAATTGCATTAGCTTTTGTTTAGTTGCAACAAGCTCTTCATTTAAGGTAAAAAGTTTAGTAACATCGTGTCTAATAGCTATAAATTCAAATATTGTTCCATCTTCATCAAAAATTGGAATTATTGTTGTTTGTGCGTAGAAAAAATCCCCATTTTTCTTTTTATTTTTAACAACTCCTTTATGAACACGCCCAGCTAAAATAGTATCCCATAATTTTTTAAAAGCACTCTTAGGCGTATCAGGGTGGCGGATAATATTGTGATTTTGTCCTAGTAGTTCATCTTCACTAAAACCACAAAGATTGCAAAATTCTTCATTTACAAAGGTAATAATCCCATTTATATCTGTTTTTGAAACTATATTTGTGTTTTCAATTGCATTTTTATATTCATTTAATCTATACATTTTTACCTACTTAATTTAAGTGCTAAAAAGCACAAATAAAATCCATAAACAATAATTAAAGCAAAAAATAAATATTGAATATTTTTAATTTTTCTAATTTTATTTATAAATATAGAGCCTAAAAGCATAGCAGGAAGAGTGCTAATCCCAAAAATTAACATATTAAGCCAAGCTTCATTAACGCTTTTTGCAATCATTGATTTTGCTACGAAAAAATATACTAAACCACAAGGAAAAAATCCATTTAAAAAGCCAAATATAAAGCCTTTATATTTTGAAGTTTTTTTATTGTTTAAAAATACCATTATTTTTTTATATATGAATTGATTTTCTATAAAAGCTAGTAGTTGTCCCTTAACAATTAAAGCAAATCCTAAAACAACGCAAAAAGCACCTAAGATAAAATATAAAAATACTTGTAAGTTTAAAGAATTTAAAAAATAACCTAAAAAATAAGCTATAAGACCTATTAAAATATAAGCACAAATTCTACTAAAATGATATATAAAAATATCAAAAAAATTACTCTTTTTGTGGTTGAATAAAAGAATTATTCCACCACACATAAAAAAACAATGAGTAAGACTAAGACCTAGTCCTAGCACAAAAGTGCTAAGAAGATTGTTTATAACATCTTCCTTTTTTTAAGCTCTTCTTCATAAAGCTTTTCGTAAATTAAATCGTATTCTTCGCTACCAGGAACGATTTTTCTTTTGTAATTATTAATTTTATCAAATACTAGGTCTTCAATATCTTCGTAAGTTTTTAAGTATTCAATCATACTTGAATAAATCACATTTTTTACTCTATTTTCTGATACATTAAAATTGATTAAATCTTCATCAACCAAAGCATCCAAAATAGCGTGAGATAAGGCATTATATCTATCTTCATAATTCATTTGGATTTTATATTCATCTGCTAGTTTTTTCTTAAGTAACCAAAACATATTTTTTCTATCAACTTGCATTAAATCCATTTGGCTTTCTTGCTCTGCTAAAATCTCATTTACCTTCTCATCAAGTGATTTTTCTTTTAATACTAAGGCTGTAATAATTTTTGAAACTACTTCTTTAACTGGCTCTAAACCATTTACTAATTTTACAAATTTTGAGTTTAATAAATCTATTGAAATTTTATTTGAAACATAAGGAATATGTGGTTGTCTAATACGCATTTTTAATCCTTTTTTATTTTTCTTCATTATAAAATATATTAGTAAAAATGAATATAACAATAATAATTAATTTTTAACTTTTGATAATTTTTAAAATGCCTTAATATTAAGCTTTTTAAGAGTTTTAAAGCATTGATTTGAATTCGGAATTTCCGAATTCAAATTCTTTTAATCGCCTATATAAATTTGTCTTGGGCGAACTATTTTTAATGGGCTTTCTTTTTGCTCAATTAGTTGTGAAATCCAGCCAGGAATTCTACCTACTACGAATAATACCGCAAACATTTCATTTGGAATTCCTAGAGCTTTTAAGATTAAGCCGCTATGAAAATCAACATTCGGATATAATCCACGGCTTACAAAATACTCATCATTTAATGCGATTTCTTCAATTCTAGTTGCAACTTTTACAAAGTTTGCATCAATTCCAATTTCGCTAATTAATTGGTCTCTTAATTTTTTAAGAACTTTTGCTCTAGGGTCAAAGTTTTTATAAACTCTATGTCCAAAGCCCATTAGTCTAAATGGATCATTCTTATCTTTTGCTCTTTTAATAAACTCATCAACTCTATCAGGTGTGCCAATTGTCTCAAGCATTCTAATCACACCTTCATTAGCACCCCCGTGTGCATGCCCCCACAATGCACCAATTGCTGAACTAATACAGCTATATGGGTGAGCGTGAGTGCTACCGACTGAACGCACTACACTTGTGCTTGCATTTTGTTCGTGATCAGCATGAAGCATTAAAACCGTATCTAGTGCTTTTACCTCAATAGGTCTTAGATTTACATGCTCGTATGGATATGTTCTTAACATATATAAAAAGTTTTCGGTAAATCCACGATCAAGATTAGGATATGCCATAGGAAAGCCATTTTTATAGCGATACGCACTAGCAGCTATTGTTGGTATTTTTGCTACGATTCTGGCTGCCATTTCCATATAATCTTCGTGCTTATCCATATTTAAATGGTCAGGATAAAATGTTGAAAGTGCTGCAACTGCTGCTTGCATAACTGCCATAGGATGAGCATTGTCAGGGAAAGCGTCAAACAATTTATGCATACCTTCGTGAATAAAGCTTCTTTTTTTAAGCTCATATCTAAACGCTTCTAATCTTTCAGGACTTGGTAATTCTTTATGTAATAATAAATGCACTACATCTAAAAAAGTTTTATTTTCTGCTAGCCATTCAATAGAATAACCACGATGCCTTAATTCTCCTGCTTCTCCATCTATATAAGTAATACTTGATTTACAAGTTGCAGTGCTAGTTAATCCTTCATCATAAGAAAATGCACCTGTTTTTGAATATAAAGACGAAAAATCAATTGATTTTGCACCTCTAGTTCCACTTAATACATCAAATTCAAATTCTTTACCATCGTAAATTAATTTTGCTTTTTCCATTTTTAACTCCTTTTTTAATAGTTATGTATATTTTAAAAGGAATTTGTGAAATATTGTAAAAAACTTACTTAGATTTTTGCTTATGTGTTTCAATAAGTAACGAAATTTTAGGAATAGCCCACATAAATATGACAGCTTCAATTAAAGATGATAAAACCAAAGCTAAATAAAAAGAATTATCAATTAAGTTTAATTTCATTCCTAAAGTTGC
>NZ_JACGAS010000012.1:0-54379 GCF_020138135.1 Campylobacter sp. RM12647
TTTCCATAAACTTTCTCACATTAAAAACAAAACTAATTTTAACTTAAAATATCTTAGACAATCTGCGATATTCCAAATAAAATTAACCATATTTTGGTGTTTTTCTATATTCATAAAATTCCTTTGAAGTAAATGTGATTATTATGACAAAACAATAATAAAAATCTTAAATTATTTTAAATAGTTGTAATTTATATACTTTTATAACTACTCGTTTTTAAAAATATATCAAATAATAAAAAGTTCTTAAAAAATAAGAACTTTTTAAAATTATTTTATATTATCTAACTTTTCACAAGCGTATTTAAATTCTAATTCGCAAGATTTTCTTAAATACTCAAGAGATTTATTTTCATAAAGTTGAGATACTTCATAGCAGCTTTTGTTATCATTATTATTGCAAGCGTATTTGTATAATTCTAAAGCTTTTTCTTCATCAATATCAGTGCTAACTCCATTTAAATACATATTTGCTAAAAAATAGCAAGATGAATAATCATTATTATTACATTGTTTTTCGTATAAATTAAATGCTCTTTCATATAATTTTTCAAAATCATCACATTGAGTATATTTTACTTCACAAAAATTTGCAAAATCATAGCAAGCATTTGCATTATCATCATCTTTGCAAGATTGTTTAACCAATTTTATTGCTAAATTTTTGTATTTTTTATTTAATTTTTTATTTTCCAATTTATCAGAATATTTATAAATATCACTTAAAGCCTTGCAAGATAAATAATCTTCATATTCTTCGCAAGAAACTTTATAATATAAAGCTGCGTTTGTTTCATCATTTTTATCAAACTGATAATAATTAGCATTTTTTAAGCATTCTTCTAAACTCACACACTCAACGGCATAAATACAAACACTAAATAATAAAATTAATAATTTTTTCATACTAACTCCTTTTTAAGGTAGTAATTTTAGCGAAATATTTTTAAATAGTAATATTTATTTTTAAGCTATAGAAAATCTATAGCTTAAAAAGAATAAGTAAAATCACCTTCATTGGTTTTAATTTCTGCTTGTTTTAAATTCTCGCAAAAATGTATAGGTGAAAATGATTGTCCGTATTTTAATTTTTTAGGATTTGATTTTGATAAAACATAATGAAGTTTGCAATTTCCTTTATTTAGTTTAATCTCATATATTTCTAATTCATCTATTTTAGATGTGATTTTGAGTTTTTTAGAAGCTCCTATTCCTAGAATATTAACTTCAGGAGAATTAAGAAAAAAGATTATACCCCCCCCCACCATTCTTAAAATAATATTAAAAAAATAAAAATTACTAGGGAAAATATTTAAATGTTAAAGAAAGAAATTCCTAGCTAATCTTAGCTAGGAAAGAAATTATAATGCTTTTTTAGCTGCTGCTGCAACTTTAGCAAAAGCTGCTGCGTCATTCATAGCCATATCAGCTAGAACTTTTCTATCTAGTTCAATACCAGCTTTTTTAAGACCATTCATAAATCTTGAATAGCTTAAATCATTTAAGCGGCAAGCTGCATTAATTCTAATAATCCATAAACGACGGAAATCTCTTTTTTTGCGGCGTCTATCGCGGTAAGCATATACCAAGCTTCTTTCTAATTGTTCTTTAGCTTTTCTAAAGTGTTTTCTACGACCGCTATAAAAACCTTTAGCTAACTTTAATAATCTTTTATGTCTTCTGCGTCTTACTACGCCTGTTTTTACTCTTGCCATAATTTCTCCTTTTAATGGCGTTTGCTTAAAGCAAATCTTTCCCTAAACGGGGGTAACGAATGATTAAAAATCAAAAACTCTTATTTCATACAAAGCATTTTAAGAACACGGCTTTCATTTGTAGCATGAACAAATTTTGCTGTTCTTAAATCACGCATTCTTTTTGCAGGCTTTTTAGTTAAAATGTGGCTTCTATAAGCTGAACCACGCTTAATTTTATTTTTGCCTACTCTAAAGCGCTTAGAAGCACTTTTTACGCTCTTCATTTTTGGCATAAGCTTTCCTTTTTGTTGAATTTTCTAAAAAAGAAGAGCCGATTTTATCACAATAAAGTTTATATATAGCTTATTTTATTTGAAAGTAAAGAAAAAATTAGCAACAAAAAACTAATAATTATCATAAAAATAATTGAAGTATTAAAACTATTTGTAATATCTTTAAAATATCCAAAAATTATTGGCCCAATAGTAGCTATTAAATACCCTACACTTTGAGACATTGAACTTAAGTATATTGTAGTTTTTGTATCTTTTGATTTAATAGCAATCATAGTAAGTGCTACTCCAAAAATTCCACCAACAGGAATAGAAAATAATAAAGCTGAAATTATTAAAATATAAATATTTGAACTTAATAAACATATAAAAAAAGCAAGAATATTGCTAATACAAACTAAAGTTAAAAGCATTGCTTTATTTTCAATCTGAGCCATTTTATTAGGTATAAAATAAGCTGAAAACATAGAACAAAATTGAAATAATATAACAATATTAGTCGCATAATCTTTATTCATACTAATAGCTAATATGCTAGGATACCAAGTAATTATCGTATAAAAAACACAACTTTGAAGCCCCATAAAAGCAGTGATTATCCAAGCGTTTTTGTTTTTAAAAATACTTAAAAAATCACTGAAATTTTGAGTTTTAGAATATCTATTAAGCCTATGATTTTTAATAAATGGCAGATAGCAAAAAAACGCAATAATAGCAAATATAATCCAACAAAATAAAGCTCCACTAAGTCCAATATAATCAATCAAATAATGCCCAAAAACTCCTATTAAGCTAGAAATGCTTAAAAACATTCCATAAAGTGCCATAATTTTTCCAATATTTTTAAAGTGATTTTTAACAAAACTAGGCATTAAAACATTCAAAATAGCAATACCTAAACCTATTAAAATCGTCCCAAAAAACAAGAAAAAAGTATTAAAAAACGCCCTAGCAAATAGTCCAAACATTATTAAAATAATCGCATAAAGCATAGCTTTTGTATTTGGTAAAATCGGAGCGATTAAAGAAAAAATAAAAAAACAAAAAAGCGGCAAAGCACTTAAAATCCCAATTTGCGTAGAATTTAAATCATAATAACTCATAATATTATCAACTATAGGACCTATTGCAGTAATTGGTGCCCTAAGATTTAAAGATATAAAAATTACACATAAAATACTTATTAAAAAATAACTTTTTTTCATATTTTTCCTTTATTAAGACTTTAATATATCTAAAAAATTCAATTTATGCCTAAATATTAGGCATAAATATTTAGTCTAAATTATATTTTTGTAACAATTTTAAATAAGTTCCATCGTTTTTAAATTTGTTAATTACTTTATTAAAATCATCTCTTAATTTAGTATTGCCTTTTTGAAAAGCTATGCAAGTTCCAGCTATTGGAGTTTTTGCGAATACTTCAAAATCATCATAATTTTTAGTATAACTCTTAGCAACAGCAGCTTCTAATACAAAACCATCAATTTTGCCATTTAAAGTAGATAATACAAGTGGAATGTATTCAGAATTTAAAAACGGAACTACGCCTTTAATATTAGATATTTCATCAGCTTGCAAAGTTCCTATTTGTGCGCCTAAAATAGCTCCTTTTTCAAGGTCTTTTAAAGAATTTAGCTTTTTATTACTTTTTAATTTGATATAGTGGTTTTCACTTTCTATTATTGGATTTGAAAACTCAACATTTTTAGCTCTTTTAGGTGTGTAACTCATACCTGATGCAATAATATCAATCTTTTTTGATTTTAACGCTAGAATTAAACCATCAAAAGACATTGGAATAATCTCAATTTTTATATTTAACTCCTTAGCAATTTCTCTTACTAAATCAATCTCAAACCCCACAATTTCATCATTTTCCATATACTCAAATGGTGGGAAATCAGGCGATAGACCAACTTTATAAATCTCTTGTGCAAAAAGCCCTAAAGCTAGCAATGTAGCTATAAAAATTTGTTTCATAATAATCTCCTAAAAAATTAATAAAAATAAAAAATTTAAAAAATAAAAAATAGAGTAAAAGAAGTGATAAGTTTTAACGCAGATTTGATTTATTTATTTGTAATTTTTCCATTTGTCCTCCTTAAAAATATGACTTATAATAATCAAAAAAGTAAAATATGTTAATTATAATATGTGTAATTTTAAATTAAATATAAAAAATGTAACATTATGTAACATAAAGGAATAGATTATGAAAATAGGTTTTGTTAATGCTAAAGTTTTTACAGGTAAAAACGAAAATGATTTTATAAGCGAATTTAGTATAAAAAACTCTAAATTTTGTGAAATCAATAATGTAAATAGAAATGATTGCAATAAAATCATAGATTTAAAAAATGCCTGCGTTATTCCTGCATTAAGCGATACTCACACGCATCCAACATATGTATCACAAATAATAGATAGTCTAGCTTGCACTAAACCTTATGTGACAAATATTCCACAATTAATAGAATTTTTAAAAACTTCACCAAATTATGGTAAGGAAAATAAATGGATTAAAGGTTGGTGTTATGATGAATCAAAACTAGATGAAAAAAGAGCTCCTACTATAAAAGATTTAGATTTGATAAGCTCAACACAACCAATTTTTATATTAAGAAGTTGCTGTCATTCTTGCGTTTGCAATTCTAAAGCATTAGAGCTAGCAAATATTACAAAAGACACAAAAGAGCCTAAAGGTGGAAAAATAGGCAGATTTGAAGATGGCACTCCTAATGGTATTATGTATGATTTAGGTGCATCTATGTTAATTCGCAATGCAATGGAAAAAGAAAGCTTAGAAGATGAAGCAAAAAAATTAGTAAAATTAGGCGAAATTTATGCAAGTTTAGGAATAGTAAATATTAGCGATATGATGTGTTATTCTAAACCTTTAAAAGCTTATGAATTATATAAATTGGCAAAAAATATGGGTTTAAAACAAAGAGTTAGTTTATATCAAGTTTATAAAGACGCTAAAGAATTTGGCTTATTTAAAAGCCTAGAAGATATTAAAACTAATGGAATTAAATTCTTTGTAGATGGCACTATTTCATCACAAACTGCATTTACTCATAAACCTTATAAAAATAGCGACAATTATGGGGATTTAGTATGTAATATTAATGAAATTAAAGAAGCCATTGATTTTGCCAAAAATAATAATTGCCAAATAAGTTTTCATCTAATGGGAGATAAAGCTATAGATATAGTAATTGATAATCTTATAAGCTATGAAAATTGGTTAAAAGATTATCCTAGCGTTAGATTTGAGCATGCTTCTATGCTAAATTTAAAACATATTGAAAAAATAAAAAAGTTAAAAGTAAAAATTGCTATAAGCACACAACCAATATTTCAATACGCTGAATATACAAGCTATGAAGATGCGTTAGAAGATGATAGATTTAATTCAATTTGTGCTTTAAACACATTAAAAGAACATTTAGATTTAAGCATTTCAAGTGATGCACCAGCTACAATTCATCACGAGCCTTTTAATTTATTTGTAAGTATTAATGCAGCTGTTATAAGAACTAATCCTAACGGCAAAAACTATAATAAAAATGAAGAAATATCAGTTGAAGATGCGATTTTAATGCTAACTAAAAACTCACAAAATATCCTAATGCTAAAAAATTGCACAACTATTGAAGATGGTAAAAGTGCTGATTTTATTGTCTTAGATAATGATATTTTTAGTATTGATAAAACAAAAATAAAAGATATAAAAGTTCATCAAACTTGGCTAAAAGGCGAAAGAATTTACTAATCCTTTTTCAAGGATTAGTTTAAATTATATTTTTCTAATAATTTTAAATAGGTTCCATCTTGCTTAAATTTCTCAATAGTTTTATCAAAATCATCTCTTAATTTTGTATTACCCTTTTTAAAAGCTAGACTCATTCCTTCAATACTAGAAGTAGCAAAAACTTCTAAATTTGGATACTTTTTCATATAACTTTTAGCGACTGGTTCTTCCATTACAAAACCATCAATTTTACCATTTAAAGTAGAATTAATAAGCACTATATATTCTTCGTTTAAATACGGCTTAACACCTTTTAAATTAGTTATTTCGTCAGCTTGAAGAGTACCTATTTTTGCCCCAATTATTGCACCATTTGATAAATCATCTAAAGAATTTATTTTATCATTTCCTTTTAACTTCAAATAATAATTTTTGCTATCAAATATGCTTTTTGTAAATTCAGCATTTTTAGCTCTTTGTGAAGTATAACTCATACCTGCTGAAATAATATCAATTTTACCCACTTTTAAAGCCGCAATAAGCCCATCAAATGGCATTGTAACAGGCTCAACCTGAATACCCAACTCCTTTGCTACTGCTCTTACTAAATCAATCTCAAATCCTACAATTTCACCATTTTCTATATAATCAAATGGTGGATAATCATATCCTGTGCCAACCTTATAAATCTCTTGTGCGAAAAGCCCTAAAGCTAGCAATGTAGCTATAAAAATTTGTTTCATAATAATCTCCTAAAAATTAATAAAAATAAAAAAATATAAAAAATAAAAAATAGAATAAAAGAAGTGATAAGTTTTAACGCAGATTTGATTTATTTATTTGTAATTTTTCCATTTGTCCTCCTTAAAAAAATTGCTTTATAATAACTTTTTTTACAATAAATTAAAATAAATTCTTCAAAAATATTTTAAAATTGTATAAATTAGTAACAAAAGGAGAAAAAATGAAACTAACAAACAGAGATTTTCTAACTTTAAAAGATTTTAGTAAAGATGAAATCCTAGCACTTATTAAATTTGCAAAAGAGCTAAAAGAAAAGAAAAAGCAAGGTATAACAGGCAATCATTTGCAAGGAAAAAACATAGCTTTAATATTTGAAAAACCATCAACTAGAACAAGATGTGCATTTGTGGTAGCTTGTAACGATGAAAAAGCTTATCCTGAATATTTAGGTGCTAACGATATACAATTAGGCAAAAAAGAAAGCATACAAGATACCGCTAGGGTATTAAGCAGAATGTTTGATGGCATTGAGTTTCGCGGCTTTAATCAAAGTGATTTAGAAACCTTAGCAAAATATAGTGATGTTCCTGTTTGGAATGGTTTGACAAACGAATTTCATCCAACTCAAATTCTAGCCGATATGCTAACTATTTACGAGCATTTTAACAAACTAGAAGGGCTTAATTGTGCATATATTGGAGATGGTAGAAACAATATGGCAAATTCTCTTATGATAGGCTGCGCTAAATTAGGATTAAATTACATAAATATTAGTCCTAAAGAACTTCATCCTGATAATGAATTAATAAATCTTTGCAAAAGTTTTGCGAATAACTCAAGTATAAAAATCAGCGATAATATTGAAGATATTAAGGGTGCTGATATTATATATACTGATGTTTGGTGCTCTATGGGAGAAGAAGAAAAAGCAAAAGATAGAATAAATATTTTAAAACCTTATCAAGTAAATGATGAATTGCTTTTAAAAACTGGAAAAAATACGATAATAATGCACTGCTTACCTGCAGTAAAAGGTAATGAAATTACAGAAAATGTATTTGAGAATAATGCTGATATAATTTTTAATCAAGCAGAAAATAGAATGCATACTATAAAAGCTGTTATGATTGCTACTATTTGTGATATAGATATATAATTTATTAAACAAATATAAAGCATTTGGGGTTATAATTACCCCTTTTTTAAAATTTAAATTAAAGGATATTTTTAATGTTTGAGTTGATTAGTGATTCTTTTAAGCAAGCGGTAAATAAATTAAAAACAATAGATGATGAAAAAGCGTTAAAAAACGCTATGGAAACTCTTAAAAAGTCTTTATTAAAGGCTGATGTTCATTTTAAGGTAACGAAAGAATTATTAGTTAATGTAGAAAATGAAGTAAAAGCAAAAGGAATCGGTCAAAAGCATTTTTTAGATGCAATTAAAAATAACCTTACAAACATACTAACACCAGAAAATAAAATAAGCGAATTTAGATTTTCTCCAAGTGGTTTAACATCTGTAATGATGATAGGCTTACAAGGTGGTGGAAAGACAACTAGCACGATAAAATTAGCAAATTATTTAAAACTTAGAAAGAAAAAAGTTCTAGTAGCAGCGTGTGATTTACAAAGACTTGCTGCGGTAGAGCAATTAAGACAATTATGTGAAGCTAATGAAATTGATTTATTTTCAATGGATAGCAAAGACCCTTGCGAAGTAGCGAAAAATGCTCTTAACAAAGCTAAAGATGGCTTATATGATGTATTATTAGTGGATACTGCAGGTCGTTTAGCGATTGATGAGCCTTTAATGAATGAATTAGCTCGTGTAAAAGATATAATAAATCCTTATGAGAGTTTTTATGTAGCTGATGCTATGAGCGGTCAAGAAGGTGTAAAAACTGCAGAAACATTTAATGAAAAAATAGGCATTAGTGGTGTTATTTTAAGTAAATTTGATGCAGATACTAAAGGCGGGGTTGCTTTAGGTATAGCAAAATTATTAAATCTACCTTTAAAATTCGTAGGTATTGGTGAGAAGGTAGGAGATTTTGAGAGTTTTGTTCCAGAAAGAATTGTTGGTCGTATTATGGGAGAAGGCGATTTAGCAACTTTAATGGAAAAAACTTCAGCAGTTTTTGATGAAAAAGAAGCAAAAATCTTAAGCAAAAAAATCAAAAAAGGTGAATTTAATTTCAATGATTTTATAAACCAACTTGAAAGTGTAAAAAAATTAGGGAATTTAGGTTCATTAGTTGGAATGATACCAGGTCTTGGTGGCATTGCTAATAAAGTAAAAGATATAGATTTAGAAAGTTCTAAAGAAATGATACATATAAAGGCAATGATTAGCTCAATGACACCAAAAGAAAGAGAAACTCCAAGCCTATTAAACAATGCTAGAAAAGCAAGAATTGCAAAAGGTGCAGGTCTATCTCAAATGGAAGTTAATAGATTTTTAAAACAATTTGAAAATGCATCAAAAATCGCTAAAAAACTTTCAAAAGGTGGTATGAAAGGGTTAGGTTCTATGCTAAATCAAGGAAATTTTCCAAAATAATTAAAAATTTTTAAAGCTTTAAACTTATTTAAAGCTTTTTTATAGACAATTTTTGTTTATAAAAAATCTTTAAATCAATCAAGGAGAAAATAATGACAGTTGTAAGACTAACAAGAATGGGTAGAAAAAAGCGTCCTTTTTATCGTATCGTAGTAACAGATAGCAGAAAAAGAAGAGATGGCGGTTGGATTGAGAGTATAGGATATTACAATCCTATGAGCGAGCCTGAAACAATCAAATTTGATGCTGAAAGACTAGCTTACTGGAAAAGCGTAGGCGCTAAATTAAGCGATCGTGTAGCAAGAATTACAAAATAATGGTAAAAGAATTTATTTTTACATATGCAAAAACAATAGCCGCAAATCCTGAGCGGCTAGAAATTTTTGTAGAAGAAAAAGAAAATAACCTAATAGATATTGTTATTATGGCTACTAAAATAGATGCCGGAAGACTTATTGGAAAATCAGGAAAAATCATAACCGCAATTAAAACAATAGCAGTTAATCACAAAAATACTCAAAAATTAAATTATAAAATCACGGTAAAAACTTTTGATGAATAATCTAGTTTATGTTGCTAAAATTGGTAAAACTCACGGATTACTTGGTTTTTTAAAATTTCATAATAAAAGTGATTTTTACGAACAATTTAAACCTAAAGCTGAATTTTTTAATAAAAATGGTAAAAAATTCATAATTAAATCTTTTGATTTTTCAAATTCTTTAGTGCAATTTGTAGGATATGAAGATGTAAATAAGGCTAAAGAACTTGTAAACATGGAGCTTTACTCTAATATTGAAAATACTAGAAAAAATATTAAGCTTAAAAAAGATGAATATTTTTATTTTGATATTATTGGGTTAAAAGTATATCAAGATGATGAGTTTTTAGGTAGCGTTGTTGATATTTTAGAAACAGGAGCTAATGATTTATTAGAGATAAAAACTAGCGATGAATTAGCAAATTTAGGCTTAGCTAAGAGTTTTTATATACCTTTTCATAATAATTTTATAATTTCAGTAAGTGATATTATCAAGGTAAATAATTCTAAAAGTATTTTAGAAAATTCGTAATGAAATTTAATTTTATAAGTTTATTTCCAAATCTAATTGAAAACTATTTTAATGAAAGCATTTTAAAAATTGCAAGAGAAAAAGAGCTTATAAAACTACATTTTGACAATCCTAGAAATTATTCTACAAACAAACATAATAAAGTAGATGATACGAAAATCAGCGGCGGAGCAGGTATGCTTATGGCTTGCCAACCTTTATTTGATTGTTTAGAAAATTATAAAAATTCTCATATTATATTTTTAAGCCCTACAGGAAAACCTTTTAAACAAATTGATGCTAAAAGACTTGCCTTAAAAAATGAAATTACTTTTGTATGCGGAAGATATGAAGGTATTGATGAAAGAGTGTATGAAAATTATGCTAATGAAGTTTTTAGCATAGGTGATTTTGTCCTAACGGGCGGGGAATTGGGAGCTCTTTGTATGTGCGATGCAATTGCTAGAAATATAAATGGAGTAATAAAACAAGAAAGCTTAGTAGAAGAAAGTTTTGAAAATTATTTATTAGAAGCTCCATCTTTTACTAAACCTTTTATATTTGAATATAAAAAAAATAATATTTTTAAGAAATTTTATTCAATTTCAAGTTTTGTTAAGGGTAATCACGCTAATATTAGCCTTTTAAAAAATCATCTATCGTTTTGCAAGACCAAATTCCACCGCCCGGATTTACTTGCTAAGCACAATAATTTAAGGAAAAACTATGAGAAATAAATATATTGAGCAGTTTGAAGCTAAACAAATTGAAGGAAAAAATATTCCTGATTTTAGAGCTGGCGATACATTAAAACTTGCTATTCATATTAAAGAAGGTGATAAGTCAAGGGTTCAAAATTTTGAAGGTATTTGTATAGCTCGTCGTGGTCAAGGCACAGGTGAAACTTTTATGGTTCGCAAAATTGGTGCAAATGGTGTTGGAGTAGAAAGAATATTCCCAATTTATTCTGATAGTCTAGAAAGTATTACGGTAGTTCGCCATGGTAAAGTAAGACGCTCAAGACTATTCTATCTACGCAGATTACGTGGTAAAGCTGCAAGAATTAAAGAACTTAAACGCTAATATTACGGAGATTTTTCTCCGTTTATAGAATTTCGTTTATAGAATGATTACAATACAAAAAGCTTCAGAAAAAGATTTAGATTTAATCTTAGAATTTATTAAAAAATTAGCTGATTATGAAAACTTATCAAGTAGCGTTGTAGCTACTAAAGAACTTTTAAAAGAAAACTTATTTATAAAACAAAAAGCTTATGTTTTAATAGCTTATTATGATTTAAAGCCTGTTGGATTTGCTTTGTATTTTAATAATTTCTCTACATTTTTAGGAAAATGTGGAATTTACTTAGAAGATTTATTCGTTGATGTTGAATACAAAAATAAAGGAATAGGAAAAGCACTTATAAAAGAGCTAGCTAAAATAGCTAATCAAAATGATTACGAAAGAATTGATTGGGTTTGTCTTAAAGACAACTATCCAAGTCTTGAAGTTTATAAAAAAATAGGAGCTAATACAAAAGATGAATGGCTACTACATAGACTTGAAAAATCAGATATAAACAACCTTTTAAACAATAAATAAGTTATCTTAACTATGTATAAAAATCACTTAAAATATAAATAATAAGAAATTAAATCATACATTTAAAATTCTTAAATTAATACCTTAGCTAAATCAATAATGTAATAACTTTAAAATCACTAATTATTGTTTAGTTTTAGATTTTTAAACAATTCTAGCTAAATTACTTTTAGCATTATAAGCTTTTATTACCTATAAATATTTTAAGCGTTCAATAAAACTAAAAATACTCATAAATACATTTATTTTTCAAATTCCAAAACAATTAATAATCAAACCAACCATATTTATAACCACCTTATAAAGCGTTATAACTAATTTACAATAAAATAAAAAAATAGTTAAATAAATTATTTCTTAGGGGTTATAAATGAGAAACGATTTTTTAAAAATCAATGGAATAATCGCATTTTTATTAGTTGGGTTTTTGAATGCTTTTGTTGATTTAGGACATAAAATCATTATTCAAAACACGGTTTATAAGATTTATGATGGCAGCACGCAATTATTTTTAACCGCAATTATTAATGCCTTGATTTTATTACCTTATATTTTTAGCTTTTCAATATCAGGATTTCTAGCTGATAAATATCCTAAAAATAAAGTTATGAAAATAACTGCTTTAGCAAATATATTTTTAGTATCAATCATTTGTTTTAGTTATTACAATGGTTATTTTTATCTAGCCTTTATAATGACGCTTATTATGGGGATTCAATCAGCCTTATATTCTCCTGCTAAATATGGTTATATTAAAGAACTAGTCGGCATCAAGCAACTTGCTATGGGAAATGGTGCTATAAATGCTGTTAGTATTGTGGCTATTTTGTGCGGAATGCTTGTATTTTCTTTAGGTTTTGAATTATTATTAAACGAGTTTAGCACGAGTAAGGATATATTAACTCAAGTAGCTCCACTAGGCTTATTACTAGTAGCTTTTAGCGTTTTAGAATTTATTTTAGCGTCTAAATTACCGCAGGTTAAAAGCGAAAATTCTAATTTAGCATTCAATAAAAACGATTATTTAAAAGGAGTGTTGCTTAAAAACAACCTTAGCTTAATATTTCAAAATAAAGTAATTTGGCTATGTATAATAGGAATTGCCTTCTTTTGGGCTATTTCTCAATTATATTTAGTATCTTTTCCTGTATTTGCTAAGTTTCATCTAAATGAATTAAACACCTTTTATGTGCAAGGCGTAATGGCAGCTAGTGCAATAGGCGTTATTATAGGCTCAATAATTGCAGGTAGATTTTCTAAAAACTACATTGAATTAGGGCTTATCCCGCTTGGTGCTTTAGGATTATTTTTAAGCTCATTATTAATAAGCTTTCTTAATAATTTATTTGCCTTTGCACTTGTATTTTTTATATTTGGCATATCTGGGGCAATATTTACAATCGCTCTTAATTCTTTAATACAATTTAATGCTAAAGAAAATGAATTAGGTATAGTCTTAGCAGGAAATAATTTTATTCAAAATATTTTTATGCTAAGTTTTGTAATACTTGCTACTTTTTTTGCTTATTTAGAAATTGATGTTTTATATTTGTTTTATTTCATTGTAGTTGTGAGTTTTTTAGGCTCTTTTTATGTATTAATAAAACTGCCTTTTTCTTTAGTAAGAATAATAGTAAGCCTTGCTTTTTATCAAAAATATAGATTATTAGTAGCAGGGTTTGAAAATATTCCACAAAATAAAGGAGTGCTATTATTAGGCAATCATATTTCCTTTATTGACTGGGCTATTATACAAATGGCAATCCCTAAAAAAGTGCATTTTGTAATGGAGAGAAAATACTATCAAAAATGGTATATTAGAATGTTTATAAAGCATTTTGGAGTAATCCCTGTAAGCTCTGCTGCAAGTAAAGAAGCCTTAGAATTAATTGCAACTTATATCAAAAAAGGCGAAATTGTTTGTATTTTCCCTGAAGGAACTCTATCAAGACACGGACATTTAAATGAATTTAAAAGTGGTTTTGAATTAGCGTGCAAGGATTTAAGCGAAGATGATGGGATTATAATTCCTTTTTATATCCACGGGCTTTGGGGTAGTTCGTTTTCAAGAAGTGATGAAGAATACAATCTAAGAAATAAAAAAATCGGTAAAAGAGAAATAGCAATAGCATTCGGAACAGCCCTTAGCATACATTCAAGTAAAGAATTAGTAAAAGCTAAAGTGTTTGAACTATCATTCTTAGCTACAAAAACTCAAAGCGATAATCTAAAAACAATAGAAAAAGCCTTTATCCTAAGTGCTAAAAAATACTCACAAAATATAGCGATAAACGACCCTTTAGCAGGAGATATAAGCTACAAAAAACTCCTAGCATTAAGCCTAGTGCTTAGTAAAAAAATCCCTAACGATGAAAATATAGGCATATTATTACCTGCTTCATTTGCTTCAACGCTTGTAAATCTAGCTAGTTTATTTGCTGGAAAAACCATAGTAAATCTAAATTACACCGCAGGAATAAAAGCAATCAATCAAGCAAAAGAAAGTGCAAATATAAAGCATATTTATACATCATCTAAATTCTTAGAAAAGCTAAAAAATAAAGGCTTTAAATTAGAATTAGAAAATGTAAATATCATTTATTTAGAAGATTTAATAAAAGCAATAAAAAAAGAAAAGTTAGATATTATCTTTAAACTCTTTTTAATAAGTATCTTGCCTAGCTTTATATTACAAGCCTTATTTACTAAGAATTTAAGCAATGAAAAAACAGCTGCGATTTTATTTAGTAGTGGCAGCGAAGGAATGCCTAAAGGAGTTATGCTAAGCCATAAAAATATTTTAAGCAATATTGCTTCAATTTCTAGCATAATTTGTGCAAAAGATGATGATGTAATACTCTCATCTTTACCGCCATTTCACGCATTTGGACTAACCGTTACTACCTTTATGCCTTTAATAGAAGGGATAAAAAGTGCAACTTGTGCTGACCCTACCGATGCTTTAGGCGTTGCAAAAACTATAGTAAAAAATAATGTTAGCATTATGTGTGCAACTTCTACATTTTTAGGAATTTATGCAAGAAATAAAAAAATAGATGAAATTATGTTTGATAGCCTTAGAATTGTAGTTGCAGGTGCTGAAAAATTAAAGCCCGAGATTAAATCAGCTTTTGAGCTAAAGTTCAAAAAAAATATTTACGAAGGTTACGGAGCTACCGAGACAACGCCTGTTGCAAGTGTGAATTTACCTAATAAATTTGATAGCACATATTGGCAACTACATAGAGCAAATAAAGATAAAAGCGTAGGTATGCCTTTACCTGGCACTGCTATTAGAATAGTTGATCCACTAAGCTATGAAGAATTAAAAGCAAACGAAGATGGACTTATTTTAATAGGCGGACACCAAGTAATGCAAGGGTATTTAAATAATCCCGAAAAAACTGCTGAAGTTATAAAAGAAATAGATGGCATTAGATGGTATAACACAGGGGATAAGGGACATTTAGATGAAGATGGATTTTTATACATTGTAGATAGATATTCAAGGTTTGCAAAAATTGGTGGAGAGATGATTTCTTTAGGACTTGTTGAAAGCGAAGTTGCTAAAGTGATTAATAATGATGAAGTAAAACTCTGCTCTACTTCTTTAGAAGATGATAAAAAAGGCGAGATGGTAGTTTTATTAATTGAATGTAGTGAAGAAAAATTTGATTATTTTGTAGATTTAATAAAACAAAGCGAAATACTAGCAATTTATAAACCTAGTAAATATATTTTGATAAAAGAAATTCCATTATTAGGCAGTGGAAAGGTAGATTATAAAGAAGCAAAAGCCCTAGCTAAAAGTATTTTAGAAAACAATTAATAAAATTTATACTAAAAGGAAGAGTAACTTAAACTCTAAACCTTTTAGTTTTGTAATACTAATTAAAGTTTTGCTAATTTTAAATATTAAAGTATCAAATGAAATTCTTAATTATTTTAAATGCAAAATATTTTAAGTTTTATTTATGCGTTTTTAATATTAAATCAACATATTTAATTCATTTTCTAAGACAGATTTTGGAGTAAGCGATATAAATTTTTTAACCATTTTTCCATCTTTATCATAAATAAACATAGCAGGCACACCCCAAACACCACCTACTACATTGCTTAAATACTCAACATCTAAACTCTCATAAATAGTAGCAAATGTAACACCTTTTAAGCTTTCTTTTGCCATATCATAATCTCTCATACCACCTAATACAGCAATAATTTTATAATCCTTACTAAGCTCATTTAAGATAGGAATTTGTTTAGCACATACACCGCAATCCTTTGTGTAAAAAAACAACATAAAAGGCTCATTTAATCCCTTTAACGCTTGTTCTTTCGCACTATAACTTAAATGTATTGGCTCTTTTGAATTTAAAGCTAACATTGCTTCATCTTTACAAGCACAAAGTAAAAATATGAAAATTGCTAGAAAAAATCTCATAAATATTCCTTAATCTTATTAGTTAAAAATTCCAAACTTCTATCGCCTAATACCTTATCCACATAAACTCCATCTTTTAAAATAAATAAAGTCGGAACAGCAAAAATATCATATCTGCTCCAGCTAATGTCTTCTTCATCTTTTAAAAAAATCATATTTGAATATTGGTGTTCTAATTCGTGTTTTTTAATAGTATTTAAATCATCAATAGAATTAATTGCATAGATACTAATATTATTTTCATTCGCAAATTCATTTAATCCAGCCATTACTTTAAGACAAGCAGCACAACCATTTTGCCAAAATTCTATCAATTCTATACCTTGTCTTTTTAACTCTATTTTATTTAAAGCTGTAGTTTTTGCAAGAATATTAGGAGCTTGTTTATTTAATACTAACTTATTATCTTCGCAAGATACAAAAAACAAAAGTATTAAAACTATTAGAATTTTATTCATTCACTATAAGTCCATCTTTAATAGTAATTATCTCATCTCCATTTTTAGCCAAGTCAGGATTGTGAGTAATTAATATAATTGTCTTGCCTTCGCTTCTTAATTTTTTAAATATATCTAAAACTATTTCTCCATTTTCTTCATCAAGATTGCCAGTAGGCTCATCAGCTAATAAAATATTTGGATTATTAATAAGGCTTCTAGCTATGCAAAGGCGTTGTTGCTGACCACCACTTAATTCGCTAGGTAAATGCTCTAATCTATCTAACAATCCTACTTTATCTAAGATTTTCTTAGCATCATTTTCTTCAATACTTGAATGATAATATTGAGCTAGCATAACATTTTCTAATACGCTTAAATAAGGTATTAAATGAAATTGTTGAAAAATAAGCCCTATTTTTTCTCTTCTTATTCTTTGTTTATCAGCTTCACTTAAATGAGTTACATTAATACCATCTAAAAAGTATTCGCCTTCACTTGCATTATCAAGCAATGATAAAATATTTAAAAGCGTAGTTTTTCCACTACCACTCTTACCTACAATACTAAGCCAACGACCTTGATTTAATTCAAAATTAAGACCTTTTAAAACATGGGCTTTATCAAATCTTTTATGTAAATTACTAACCTTAATAATACTCATTTATTCTCCTCTTAAATTACCTACTATATCTATTTGCAATGCTTTTTTTATCGGAAAATACGCAGCAAATGATGCAAAAAATAATGATATAAAAATTGAAAGCACAAAAGCACTTAATCTAAAATCTATACTAGCATTAAAAATAATATTGCCTAAAATCTGTGCTAAAAAATACCCACCAATAGTGCCTAATAAAGATGAAACAACAGCTAAAATAAATACTTCATAAGCAAATAATTTTGCTATATCTTTAAAACTAGCCCCAAGAGCTAAATGCAATGCTATTTCTTTTTTTCTTGAAAAAATAATTGAACTAAGAGTTGTATTAACACTTGTTGAGCTAATTATTAAAATAACAATAGAAATCAAAAACATAAGACCTTTTATTTTTTCTAAAATTGCTCCTTCTTTTAAACTAACACTTAAAATTGGTTTTAATTCTGCATTATTGCTTACTGCTATTTTGCTAAGCTCTGATAGGTTTTCAAAATCATCATCAACTATTAAAGATACATAAGAATATTTATCATTAATACCTGATAAATCTTTAGCAGAATTTAAATTGATAAAAGCCATAGCGTCAATCTCATCTCCAGTAGAAAAAATCCCTTTTATAATATAAGTTTTCTCATAAGGAATACCATTTTTTACTATTGTTAAAGGTAGTTTTTGATTTATGTCTTTTTTTAGCGTATTTGCTAAGTCTATACCTAAATAAATACTATTATCTTTTGAATATTCGCTTTGACTTAGGCTACCTTTTTTAACTAATAAAAACTTATTGATTTTTTTAAATTCATCAAAATCAACCCCAGCCACTATTAATTGCCTTGTAGAAAAAACAGGGCTAAAGTATAAATAAGGAGAATAAGCTAATAATTTGTCTTTACTAATTTTTGATTTAATTAAATTAGCTTCTTTAATATCTAAATAATCATCACTTTTAGAACTAATTAGCATATTTGCCCCGTAACTTTTAAGCTCTTTACTCATTTTATTGTCAATATCAAAATATATATTTAAAAAAGCATTAGTAACGCAAGTTCCTATAAAAATTGATATTAAAACTATTATTAATCTTTGCTTTGAAAAAACTATACTCTTTTTAACTTGTGTGAAAAAAAAGTTATTTACGCTCATATAACACCTCAACTATTTCAAGATTTACAAAATTCTTAGTAGCTATTAATGAGCCAAGTAAAGCCACCAAACTAGCAAAAAACATACAAATAAATATAATTATGAAGTTATATTCAATACTATGAGAAAAAATACTATAAGATATAATATCACTTACAAAAAATCCAAACACAGCACCAAAAATACTAGCAATTAAACTAACAAACAAATAATCAATCGCAAAAACCAAATAAACTTGTAAATTACTAGCGCCTAATGCTTTAAACAAACCTATTTCTTTTTTTCTTCTATAAACATCACTATTTATTAAAGACGCTTCTGCAATACTTGCGACAATTAAAGATATGATAAAAATAATTCCCATTAGACCTTGAATTTTTTTAACGATAGAGCTTTCAGCATCTGCTACTTTACTAACAGCTTTTGCACTTGCTCCTTTATAATTTTCTTCAATTTGATATGCAATAGAGCTTACAAAAGCCGTGCAATACCAATTATCAAATTCCACTTGATTTAAACTCTTTATATCATATCTTGCCCTATGAGCTATGTCATTTTCTGGAATTGTTAGAGCTGATACTTCTGCTCTTTCATAAGTATTTGGCTCATTTAAAATATCATTTAATCTATCTATATTAATTAAAATTTTATCTTCATAATCACCCAAATTACTCACAATGCCAACTACTTTTAACTCTACTTCTTTATCATTTATAAGCACTTTAAAAGTATCGTTAGCTTTAAGATTTAAAGAATTTGCTAATTTTTCACTTATATTTACTTCATTTTCTAAACTATTATCATTTACAAAATTTAAATCAGTCTTTAAAAAAGGTAAAAGAGATAAAAATCCAGTATCAAATACCACGGTTTTATTACCAAATTTATCTTGTTCTATGACTAATTCTTTATTAAAATATGTACCTAAGATACTGATTTTTTTGCCTTGAAATTCTACTTGGCGTTGTTTAAATGGAGCTATTGCTGTTATATTATTTGACCAGAAAATATCTTTAATTTTTCTCAAATCATCAAGATTTAGGAATTTACTTTCGCTTTGTAATTTAAAGCTTTTATTACCAACTTCAATACTATAAGATGAGCCTTGTGGTAAAACACTAATATTTGCTCCATAATTTCTTAACTCTTTTCCTAGCTGATTGCCAACTCCAAGAGTTATATTAAGCATACAAGCAAGGAGCAAACAAGCTAAAAAAATAGTCGCAAAACTTAATAATTTTTGAATAGGATTGCCTAAAATTGATTTTTTTACTATTCTTAAAAACATTTTTACTCCTAACTTCTTCTTTCAATCAAAAATAAAGCTTTATCACTTGAGCTTACAAATTTTGATGGGTCTTTTTTAAATTCTTGATAACTTTCATCAGAATTAAAATAATAGCTAATACCATTATAAATATAGGTTTTCTTAGCTTTTGTGTTTAGAAATTTTTCTTTATTTACTGGGTCTTGAACTTGCATTTCAACTACTTTACTAAAATAGTTTTCCCCACCTAATACATCTTTTACTTTCACAATTATCTTATCGTTAATAACTTCAAATTTTAAAGGAATTGGATTGCAACCACCTTCTTTACCTACGCTAGGTAAAAATATCCTAACATTACAAGCTACACATAATAATTCATTATTTTTCATAACATAGCCATTATCCCCACAAATACTACAAGCATCAAATACTACTACAGGAGTTTGCTTACCTGCGTGGCGATTAATTATAAAAAATCTAATTTCCTTACCAGAGCTAGAAATATAAGCATAGCGATATAATTTACCATCTTGAATATCTTTAGCATCAAATTCAAAATAATCTTTATTTTTAGGAGTAATGATTTTTGGCTCATCAACTTGAATAGGTTTAGAATCTACTAAATCATAAAATAACATAACTAAAGCAGCACTAATACTTAATATAAAATGAATAGTAAAATGAGAATTTATACTAAAAGTTTTTGCGATATTTTTTCTATATTCTATGTCAAAATCACAAGCTTTTTCTCTATATTTTGGTCTATTTTTTAAGCAAGTGCCAACATAAATAATGCCTAAAATCAAGCAAATATAATAATAAAACTCGGCATAATATCTACTCTTAGTAATATAACTAAGCAAAATAGAGCTATCACTAACTCCAATTCTAATTAGATAATACATAATCTCAGCAAAAGCAGTATTTAAAAACATAATTGCAAAAATTACATAAATACAAATTCTTGATTTTGAAAATGAATTTGAATTAGCAAAAAGAAAATTAATATAAAAAATAATACAAATAAAAATAGCTAATAAAATAAAGCCAAAATTTAAAATCCCTTGAGTATCTAATAAGCTTGATGAAAATATAGGATAAGCAACTGATAATAAAAAGTATTTTAAAGAAGCTGCTAAAGATATAAAAAAGCTTAATATATAAGCAAATAAAGAATTATTTTTAAAAATTACTAATTTAATTAGGCTAAAAAATAAAGTAACTAATAAAATTATATTAGCTGTTAATACCCCTATTCTATCTACTTTTTCATAGTGGAATATATAAAATAAAATATATCCAAAAATAAAACCAACTAAAGTAAAAATAATATTTAATTTTAATGATGAATTTTTAGCATAAAAAGCTGTAAAAAAACTAACTAAAAAGCACTCTAAAAATATATGCACAAAATATATACTCATTATTGTCCTTATTTTTGTATATTTTTTATAGAAAGCCTAAGCTTTCTATATTTTAAGTTTTATTTATCAGGTGTTCCTGTGTATTTGAATTTGTATTTAACATTAAATGTATCAAACCACTCGCCAACACCTGTTTCTTTATCTACGTGGCGACCAAAACCTTGTTTTTCAGGATTATCAATTACAAATTCTAATTCATAATTACCAATTCCTGTATCCATTTTAATATTTGCACCATAGTGAGGACCATCATCAGCTACCATTGGCATAAGTTTTCCAACTTTTGTTTTACCATTATCAAGGTTAGTTAATTTATAGCCAATTGTAAGATATGGCATCCAAAAACCTTCAGGAAAACCATTTGGATTTTCTTTAAGAGCGTGAATGTCAGCTTCTAAGTGAATATCAGCTAAAGACGCTGCTAAATCAATACCTCTTGGTTCCATTTCAATTGGTTGAAGATACACAGCTGCTATTTCCATTCCGTGTAATTTATAGCTTTCTGCACCATCAATTGTAGGAATTTCAACTTCTCCTGCAAACACTGAAGACGCTAAAAAAGCACCTGCTACTAAACTAAGCAATGATTTTTTCATTGTTTCTCCTTTGATTTGATTTGCATATAAACAACTCCTCCTATTAATAGGACGAGGATTATTGCCTGTAAAATTAAGCTCTCATAATAAGGATATAATCCTAACCAAGTAATGCTTTCAAATTGCATTGGTATGAGATGTGGAGTTAAGACCTTGCCCTCAACAAGTTCCATAATCCCTTTGCCTGTAAAAGCAAAACACATATAAAAAATAATGATTGAGGTTATTAAGAAAAATTGTTTTATAGGAATTCTAATTGCACCAGCTTTAAGTAAGAAATATAAAACTACTAATATAACAATACCAAGAGCTAAACCACCTAAAACAGCACTAAGTCCAGCACCAGAACCAGAATCAATCAATAATGCTTGATAAAACAATATTGTTTCAGCACCTTCTCTAAATACTGCTAAAAACACGGTCCACCATAATGTTTTAGCACTGCCATTTGTAATAGCTAATCTTGCTTGCTCTTTTAAATTACTTGCATATTTTTTATTTCTTGCATTACTAAGTAGCCAAAAGCCAACATAAAATAATAAAACAACAGCAATTAGCATTGTTACACCTTCTATTAGCTCTCTACTTTGTCCTGAATTTTTAATAAAATATGAAACTATAAAAGCAGTGATAAATGATAAAACAACACCACTACCAAGTGCTGAATAAGCTATATTTAATCTGTCTTTATTACCACTTTGAATAATATATGAAATTATTGCAACTACTATTATTAAAGCTTCTAAACCTTCTCTTAAAATAATAGTAAGTGATGATATAAATAAAAACCAAACACTTGTATCATTGATTTTATCTAACTGACTTTCAATTAATTTATTTAACTCATCAAAATTAGCAATTAACTCATCTTTAGAAGCCTTACTTTTAATTAGTGCTGTTCCTTTAGTAAATTTTGCTTCTATTTCAAGCTTTATATTTGAATTAACAGCACCAATTTTACTCTCCATTCCTTTTGCTTCAAAAATATCTAAATATATATTTTGAAGAGCATCAATACTTGCTTTTTCTCCCATTGTTTCATAGTCTTGAACTATTTTATTTAAAGCTATTTTAATATCAGTTGCAACTTGAGTATAATCTACATTCTTAGTCTCATCAACATATCCAACTAATTTTAATTTATCTAAATTACTAGCATCTATTTTAGTCATTACATCAAATATAGAATCTAATATCTCTTCACTTCTAGCTCTCATATCGCTTTCAGTTACTTTTCCTTCGCGAATATCACTGCCAAAACTTCTTAACTTGCTTCTCATATTAAGATTTTTTGTTGCATTTATTAGAATTTCAATATTTGTATTTATATATATTTCTTCTCTTGCAACGCCAATTGTATCAGCTGCTTTTGTAAATTCTCCTTGCTTATTGTATTGAATAGCTTCGTCAAATTTCTCACTTAATAAATCATATACATATTGTAATTTTGGATCAATCGCAGCTGCTGCTTGAAGGTCTTCTAAACTATCATAAACTTCTTTTTGCATAGTTGGTTTTGTGATTTCTCCACTTGCTTCTTTGCTAAGATGGGCTAATTCTGCTGCTTTTTGTTCTTCACATTTAGTTTTTGCACTATTTTCATCTGCTCCAAACATCATCTCACCTTCAATGCAAGTTTTTAACAAATTCTCTCTTGCATTCATTTCAGCTTTTGCTTTATCATAATTTGGATCAGACGCTACTGCAACTATTTTAAAGCCATTTTGTATAACTGGCGTTACTTCTTCTAAATCAAATATCAAACCATCTATTAAAGCTTCAATTTTGCCTATATTTTCTCCACGCCCATAATAACCACGAAGATTGGTAAATTTTCTCTCCATCAAATAGCCTTTTCTACCAATATTTCTTCCAATAGGACCTTCCATATTTTCAAAATGTTGAAAATAAGCTTCACTTGCAAGTTGTCTTGCAGTTTTTGCATCACCTTTTTTATAGGCTTCTAAACCTTTATTTAGCTTTTCTATAATTAAATCTTTTTCCTTGAAATAATCAACATCATCTCTAGCTATTAAAGATATACAAATAGCAAAAATAAGCAAAAATATTTTTTTCACAAGATAACCTTTATAATAATTTTACTCATTATTGTATGAGTTATAAATAAATAAAATCTAAATGATACTTATTATTTTTTTCATTATTATCAATTAGAATTAATGTTGATAAAAATAATTTATTCTTATTAACCATTTTTAATAATTCGCTCCTACAATTTCGCGACTTTTTTAAAAGGAGATAAAAATGAAAAAAGTATGTTTGTCATTAGTTGCCTTTATAGGCCTTAATTTATGTGCTGCTGAAATTCCTGCAGTTGATGTTTTAGATTGCAAAAGTGCTGAATGTATCAATGGCGCAAAAGCTGAAAAAATATTAGAAAAAAGTGAGCAAAAGGTAGTAGAAGAAGTAAAAGCTAAAGAAGAAGTGGTAAAACAAGTTAGCGATAAAGTAGAAGAAAAAAAAGAAGTAGTTAAAGAAGAAGTAAAACAAACAAAAGAAGAAATTAAAAAGGCAAAAAAAGAAGCTAAGAAAAATAAAAAAAGTAAAGAAGCTAAAAAATCAAAACACAACAAAAAAGAAAAAGTAGAAAACAAAAAATAATTTATGCTTACGATTTAGCTAATGCTAAATCGTAAAATATTTAATTAAAAAATCCCAAAATATATGATTTTAAATTCTCAAAACCACTTATAAAAATTACAATAATTACAATAGGAATAAAATATTTTATATAATAAAACCAAGCTTTATAAAGTGGATTTTTAAGTTCATAATTATTGCTAATTTCTCTTAAAGCTTCATCTTTACCTAAAACAAAAGCAACATAAATTACACAAAGTAAAGCTGTAATTACAAATAAAATATTTCCACTAATAAAATCAAATGTATCAAAAATATTTCTTCCATAAATTAAAACATTATCAAGCACTCCATAACTTAATAAAGCAGGAATATTTCCTAATATAAAAATTCCACCTAAAACTAAATTAATCGCTGTATTTTTTGAGATTTTAAATTTTTCTTCTAATACAGAAATAATTACTTGATAAATAGGCAAACTCGTAGTAAGTGCAGCTGTTAATAATAAAACAAAAAACACTATAGCAAAGAAATCCCCAAAATGCATATGAGAAAACACTATTGGCAAGGTTTTAAATACTAATGATGGACCAGCATCAGGACTTAATCCAAAAGAAAATAAAGAAGGAAATATCATAAATCCTGCTAAAACCGCTACAAGAGTATTTACAATACCTGTAATAATTGCTGTTTTTAATAAATCCTCGCCTTTATCAAGGTAACTTGATAATGTAATCATAACCCCAAATCCAAGCGATAAAGCAAAAAATACTTGTCCTATAACATATAAAAATATACTAGGTGTAATCTTGCTAAAATCAGGATATAAATAAAACTTAATCCCTTCAATTGCCCCATCTAAAGTAACATTTCTAATAACCATAGCAATAAGACATAAAAACAAAAGCGGCATTAGATACTTAACAGAACGCTCAATTCCATCAATAACTCCACGCCTTAAAATAATCCAATTAATAAATACAAAAATAAATGTATAAATTCCTATCATTAAAGGGTCATTTTCTATATTTTTTTGATAATGTAAGCTAGTTTGCTCTGCTGTAATTACTGAAGTTAAATCAAGCCCGCCTAAATTAAACATAGACATAATAATATTTACAATATAGCTAATTACCCAAGCACCTAAAACCATATAATAAGCCATAATCGCATAGCTTCCAAATAGCCCTAAATACCCAACAAATTGCCATTTTTTACTAAAACAATCAACGCTATTTTTATGCATTCTTCTGCCTATTATATTTTCTACTAAGATAATAGGAACACCGACTAAAAACATAGCTATTATAAATAATAAAACATAAGCACCACCACCATTTTCTCCTACCATATAAGGAAATCTCCAAGTAGCTCCAAATCCAATAGTAGCACCTGCAACGGTTAAAATATATGTAAGTCTATTACTCCAAGTAAGTCGTTTCATAATGTATCCTTTTTTGAAAAAGGATACATTTTATACAAAAAATAATGATAATTTCAAGTTTTTTTTAAATAAATTTTACAAATAAAAATCCTAAAGCAACGCTTAAAGCAATCATTAAAACGCCTGGAATAAAGAAAGAATGGTTAAATACATACTTTCCTATCCTAGTAGTTTTTGTATCATCCATTCCAACCGCACCAAGTAATGTTGGGTAAGTTGGTAACACAAAGAGTGCTGAAACTGCTGCAAAAGAAGCGATGATTATTTTTGCGTTTTCTGGGTTTTCATTTAATGCAAGTGCAACAATTACTGATGGAACTATTGCTTTAGCAGTTGCTGCTTGAGAATATAAAAGCATACTAGCAAAGAAAAAGGCAAAAGCTAATAAGAATTGATATTGTTCTACTAAGCCTTTAGCAAATTCTTTTATTTCATTACTATGAGCGCTTACATAAGTATCTCCTAGCCACGCAACACCTAAAACACAAACACAAGCATTCATACCGCTCTTAAATACACTTGTATCAATGATTTTTGAAGTATTGATTTTAGTGCTTAATACAATAAAAGTAGCAATGCTAAGCATTACGCACATAATAGCACTATCTCTTGGGATAATTATCTTATCAGCTTTTAAGCCTGAAATATAAGTCGCATAACAAACAACAGCTAAAACGCCAATAACAAAAATCGCAACGCTAGTCTTAGCACCTTTAATAATCTCTTTTTGAGTGCTTTGTTTTTTTGCTATTTCACCTTTTTGAAGTAATTCTTGATAATACTCATCAGAACTTAAATCAAGATTTGAAAACTTAGTTACTAAAAAAGCACTAAGCATACAAGCTAAATAAGTGCTACCTATCCAAATGCTTAATAATGTTAAATAAGAATATCCAAAAGGCTCAAGTACACCGCTAAGATAAACAACAGCTGCACTAACAGGACTTGCAGTAATTGCTATTTGACTTGATACAACTGCAAGGCTAAGTGGAGCTTTTGGCTTAATATTTTGCTCTTTTGCAACCTCAACAATTACTGGTATCATAGAAAACGCAGTATGCCCTGTCCCTGCTAAAATAGTTAAAAAATAAGTAATACTAGGAGCTAAATAATTGATTTTTTTAGGATTTTTCCTAAGTATTTTTTTCAGCAATATGCACCAAATAATCAAGCCCGCCTGCTAATTGCATAGCCGAAATTGCTGCAATTACTGACATAATGATTAAAATTACCGAAATTGGAATTTCGCCTGGTTTTATACCACACAAAATACCTAATAAAATAACTCCAATCCCACCAGTATAGCCAATGGCAATTCCACCAAGTCTAACACCTAAAAATATAGCCGCTAAAACTATGGCTAAATCCAAAAATCCAACAACATTTGCAAAAAGCAAAAAGCAAATCGCTACAACAATCCAAACATATTTGTTTTTCATTTTAACTCCTTTAAAATGCCAATTTTACACATAATTATTTTAATGTTTTATAAAAATTAAAAGATTTAAATTTTAAAGAATAATTAAAAAGAAAAATTAGGAATTTAAAATCAAATTCCTAATATAATTTAAAATAATTGCTTATGTTTTATAGCATTAGCCAATAAGCCAATAGTTGTGCCATTATGAGCAAATGCAGTAGCTGCTGGGCTTAATAAACCAAGTGTTGCAGCACCTAATATGAATGAATTAACCCATACCGTTGTGCTAAAGTTTTTATCAATTTTTTTCATAGTTTCATTAGCTATAACTTTTGCTTCTAAAATACAAGCAAAATCATCTCTTAGTAATCCAATATCAGCACTAGCTTTTGCTAAATCAGCACCTTTTTGCATAGAAATTCCAACATCAGCCTGAACTAACGATGGAGCGTCGTTTATACCATCGCCTATAAAGGCTACTTTTTTGCCTTGAGCTTTTAAACTAGCTAAAATATTTGCTTTATCTTGTGGTAAAAGCTCTGCATAAACCTTATCAATTCCAAGTTCTTTTGCAACTTCTAAAGCCCTACTTTCAATATCGCCTGTTAGCATTACTAATTCTTTTACGCCGTTTTGCTTAAGCTTTGCTAAGACTTCTTTAGCATTGCTTCTAATTTCATCTTTCATAGCAATTACGCCTAATAATTCTTTAGATTTTGCTACATATAAAAGAGTTAAGCCTTTATCTAAAAGTTCTTTAATATTTGCATTAGCCCTAGAAAAATCAACACCTTCATCATCTTCTAAAAAGTGCCTTGAACCAATTATTACTTCTTCATTATCAATGCTAGTTTTAACGCCGTGTGCTACTATAAACTCCACTTCTCCGTGATTAATATGAGAAAATCCACGCTCTTTAGCAGCCTTTACTATAGCTTCTGCAACAGGGTGAAAATAATGCTCTTCAGCACTTGCACTAAGGTTTAGCAAGGTTTTTTCATCATATTTTGGACTAAATACATGAACGCTTTCAACTTTTAAATCTCCATAAGTTAATGTGCCTGTTTTATCAAATACAAAAGTATCAACCGAGCTTAAATTCTCTAAAGCAGTGCTACCTTTAAGCAATATCTGTCTTCTTCCTGCATAAGAAATAGCACTTTTAAATGCCACAGGAGTTGCTAATTTTAAAGCACAAGAATAATCAGCCTGAAGCACACTAGCCATCGCTGCACTTCCTTTATATAAATATGCAAGTCCAGCAAGTCCTAAAGTAACAGGCACTAAACTATCTGCTAATTTATAAGCTTTTTGCCCTATTTTTGATTTTTCTTCTAGGCAATCTTTCATATAATGTAAAATCTTAGCCGTTGATGTATTTTCTCCAACGCTTTCAGCCCATATTTTAATACGACCTTCAACTACCACGGTTCCACTTAAAACCCTATCTCCACGACTTTTAGTAACTGCTTGGGCTTCTCCTGTCATAGAAACTTGATTAATACTAGCAATCCCATCAACAATATAACCATCAACCGCTATATTATCTCCTTGAGATACCACTACAATATCCCCTACTACCAAATCTTTTGCACTTTTTTTAACAAGCTCTTGATTAACTTCTACCCAAGCGTGAGTTATTTGTGGTTTTGCTAGTTCTTTTATCAAATCATCACTTTTTGCTACTACGCTTTCTTCAATATATTCGCCAATATTTAGCATTAAATTAGTGCTATTTGCTGCTTTATAATCTTTTCTATATAAAGAAACTCCTACCGCTGCTGCTTCTAATACTTTTGAAGTTAAACCATTTTCAATAAGTTCTAAAGTTCCTTCTTTTAATAAAGGCAATGCAGTTGCACTAGAAACAAAACCATCATAAATAGGGCTTGTTTTATAGCTATTTGCTAAAGCTAAAATAGATGAATAAATCATAGCCTTACTTGGAGTTTCTTTTGCTTTTTTTAATTGCTTAATTTCATAAGTGCTAAAAAAATCTAATATTTTTTGAGCTAAATTATTATCAATTTCTTTTGAACTTGTAAAAACTAAGCTTTTTGAAGCATTATTAACACTTACAAAAACACCAGAAAAATTAAGATTAAACTCACTTACTAATAAATGATTATCGCTTAGATTATTAAGCGTATTTAGCCTAATTCTAAGACGATTTTTAGAGTGATGAATAACCTTACAATTATTCTTGCATTGAAGCTTTTGCATCTTCTACTTGCTCTTTAAATTCTTCAATAGCAGCACTAGCAAAACTTTGAATTTTTGCAACACCTTTTGCTAAAGTATCTTTTGCATCTTTATTGCTTAATAAATAAGTAACCGCAGCACCAATTAAAATTCCTTTTACTAAAGGAGAGCCAAAAAGCCCTGTTCCTTGAGTTGTTAGCGAACTTAAAAAGCCTGTATTTTGATTGTTGTTTGCAGTATTATTTAAATTATTGTTTGAAACATTATTTAAATATGGATTATAAGAATAATTTTGATTATTATATCCTTGATTAACATTGTAATTTTGATTATTGTTTAAATATGGATTATTATTATTTGTCATTTTATTTTCTCCTAAAAATTGATTAATTAAAATTCCACTAATTCCAGAAACTATTGCGTTTTTATAATCTTTCCTAGCTATATCATTGCTTGTTTTAATTGCAAAATAGCTAGTAACTCCTACCTTTAAACTTGCTTTTAAATCTTGAGTTGTAAAAAAATTATTAAGACTAGAGCTTAATAAATGATCACTCGGAACTCTATTTGATGTAAGCATAATTTTTACTTCTTAGAGCTTTTTTTAGCTACTTCTTTCTCGCATTTGCAACAAGGTTTAAGTTTTGAGATTTTTAAAATTGCATTTTCTGTCATTTTTCCTGCACTTTTTGCAAAATCTTGAGAATTAAACTCACTTATACTTTTTTTAATACTATCTTTTTTATTATAAATTGTTACTGCAGCTACGCCTAATGCTGCACCTAATATGAATGGAATTGGCATGATAATCTTCCTTTATTTTAAAATATCTTTTAAAAAATTACTAACTAAAGAATCTACATTAAATTCATTAGTCGCAAGGCTTTTTCTTAAAGCCACCTGATACTCATTAACCGAACTAGCCCAAAGTCTAAAAATAAGGTCTTTTAGCTTTTCATCTTTGCAAACATTAGCCGCTATTTTATAAGCTTGAACGATTTCAAATTCTTTTGCTAAAAGTAGCAAATAAGCATCATTTAAACTGCACTCAACTAATAAAGCATTATTATCGCTAATTAATAATTGATTTAATTGCTTTTTTGCATTTAAAATATCTTTTAAAATACCATCATTAAAGCAATTAGCATAATACTCATATAATTTTATGCTAGTTAAATCTAGCTCAAAAGCTCTTCTTATATCGCTGTTTTCTAGTTCTTGCAAAAACTCTTGGTTTTCAAATCTTAGCTCAAGCAATGTTAAGCTCCTTTAAAGCTAGGTTAATCTCATCAATGTTTTTTGCATTGATTAAATTATCAAGGCTTTGTTTTGATATGATTTTATCATCATATAAAATAGTAACCTTGCCTAAGATTTTATTAACTTTAACTTCATTAATCCCTTTTAGATTAAAAACTTCATCAATGTTGTAGCTTTCTAAGTCTTTTAATTCTCTTATCTTGCTAGATATATCAAGTCTTAATCTACCACTTGTGTGATGAGTGATTGTAATGTATTCTAAAACTTCACTTAAAACCTTAGCTTTATCCATTAAAAATCCTTTCGTTTTCAAAAATGATTGTAGTCCCTAAAACTTAAAATAAAATAAAATATATAAGATAATGATAATCAAAAAGTGGCAAAAACTCAATATTTATGCTATTTTGCTAATCTTTTCTATATTAAATTACTAAGGAATTTTATGAAAAAATTATTTTTTATCTCATTTTTTACAACATTTTTGCTATCAAATAATCTAATAAATGGCAAAGTTGATATTAGCATTCAAAATCCAATAATTAGTAAAAGTGAAATCACTTACACAAAATATCCGATAAATAATAAAACCTTATTAATTTTAGCCCCAAATTATCGCTCAAGTGGTAAAACTTTAAATATTACTTTAGACAATCAAGAATATAGCCTTAAAGTGCTTGAAGGAGAATATAAAAAAGAGCAAATTAAACTTGCAAAGCCATCAATTATTAAGCCAAACAAAAAGCTACAAGAAAGAATTGCTAAAGAATACGATGAAGCAGTGAAAATCTATGCAAAAAGCACCGAAAAAGTATATATTAATAAGCCTTTCATAATCCCTTTAGATAGCGTTATTACAAGCCCTTTTGGAAGTGCTAGGGTGTTTGAAAACACTCTTAAGAGTTATCATTCAGGCACTGATTTTAGAGCAGCAATTGGAGTTAGCGTTCCAGCTAGTAATGATGGAGTAGTAGTTATTGCAAAAGATAGATATTATTCAGGTGGTAGCGTTGTGATTGATCATGGATACGGCGTTTATTCGCAATATTATCATTTAAGCAAGATTAATGTAAAAGTGGGTGATTTTGTAAAACAATCAGATATTATAGGACTTAGTGGAGATACGGGCAGGGTTAGTGGACCTCATCTTCATTTTGGAATTGCTATAAAAGGCGTTAGTGTTGATCCACTTGATTTTGTAAATAAATTCAACGCAAAGGCTTTTAATTGATTTTTAGCAAATATTTTGATACTTGGAGTAAAGAGTATTATAAAAAAGGTGTAAAAGTTGGTAAAGATGGGGATTTTTATACAGCTGTTAGCGTTGGAGAGCTTTTTGGCTTTTTGTGTGCTAAAAGATTTATTTTTTTAGTTGATGAAAAGATTTTAAAACTACCTATTGATATAGTAGAAATCGGTGCAAATGAAGGGTATTTATTAAAAGATTTTTTAACATATTTAAAAGATAAACGCCCTGAAATTTATAAGCAAATTAATGTGAAAATCATAGAGCCACACGACAATCTAAGGGCTTTACAAAAAAAGAATTTGAATGTGGAATTTAAACATTATTATTTTGATGATTTTAGTAGTGATAATGCCTTTTTTATCGCAAATGAATTATTTGACGCTTTTGCTTGTGAGCTTTATGATAATCATAAATTTGGCTTCGTTGAAAATGGCAAAATAATCTTTAAAGAGCATAAAAATAGTTATGAATATTTACAAGATAAACTTGAAAAACGCTTGGAATTTTCTCCTATGATATATGATTTTTTAAGTGCTTTAGATAAGAAGTGTAAGGAATTTTATTTTTTAACATTTGATTATTTTTCTACATATTTAAATGATGAGTTTAGTTTAAGAATATTTAAAAACCATCAATTAATTGACCCATTTAACGCTAATTTAGAAGAATTATTTGCAAATTGTGATATTACTTGGAATGTAAATTATGATGAATTGTGCTTTTATTTTGATAAACTTAATCTAAAACATAGCTTTAAAAAACAATCAAGAGCTTTGATGGAATTTGGAGTAGATGAATTTAGCGATATTAAATACGCAAATGCCATTAAATATCTATTTTTTGGCTTTAGCGATAATTTTCATTGTTTAGAATTTAATAAAAACATTAAAGGAGATTAAAATGGATAAAACAAGTAAAGAATTAATAAAAGTTGATGCAAATACTATCAACGAATTAGAAAACGAGCTTTCAAGTTTGCTTAAAACTAGAAATCAAGAGTTAAAAGAACAAATTAAAAAATTAAGCGAAGAGCAAAATAAATTTGAGTATCAATTAAATGATAAATTAAAGAAAATTGAAAAAGCTAAAAGCGAGATAAAACCCAAGTCTAACGCAGCATTAATTACTTTATTAAGTATATTAATAATACTTGTAGTAATTGATGTCGGGATTAGAATTTTTGCTAATTAATCTAGGAACTTCCTAGATTAAATATAATAATCCTTGCAGTCTTTAAAATCACAAAAAAACACCGCATCAACGCCTATTAAAGCAGCTTTTTCAATATCACTAGTATCTTTTATAAAAGATAAAATCTTGCTATCAAATAAATATTTTTCTGCTAAAAATACGCTGTCTTTTAAGATTTTAGCATTTGGGATAATGTATTCACAAAGTGCTGCATTTGATTGCAAAACTTCACTTAAAGTATCGCAAAATATAGCTCTTTTAATATTTGGCTTTGCTAATATTTCTTCGCTAAATTTTACACAACTTACATTATTTACACTAAATCCTAATTCAAATTCTAAAGCTGTAAATTGATTTTTTATATAATCTAATCCATAAATTAACATTATTTATCCTTAAGTGCATTTTCTAAAAACAATATTTCATTTATATAATTTTTTTGCAAATATTCTAAATTAATTGAGATTTGCTCTAATTCTTCTAAATTATAATCATTTAATTTTGCTAATAATTCATCGTAATCTAAAGCGAATTCAAAGCCTTTTGCAAAATTAATTTTAGTATTATTATAAATTAGTTCTAAGTCTTTTAAAATTGATATTTGATTTGATATTTTCTCTAGCATATTAATTAAAATTCTTTTTTATTTCATCTAATTCATCTTGTGTATATCCAGCCATAATTCTAGCATTTTCATTCATATTTTTAATAGGTCTTATTAGGTGTTTGTATTCTAAGAGTAAATCACAAAAATTCTCATTTGTCCCACCTGCGTTTTTATACCATCTATCGCCTTTATTTACATGGCTTATTTCATCGTGCAAGATGATTTTTAAAACTTCTAATAATTTTGATTTTATTTGGTGTTTTGTGCTGCTTATTTTTTTAACCACAAAAGGATTAGCATCAAGCCCACAAGCTTCTAAATGCCTATGCACAACCCCCATTCTAACCTTAAAACTAGAATTAGTAGCTCTCATAGCGTCAAATAAATTAGTATGCACCCCAAAATCTCCGTATTTATATCCTAGCTCATTTAAAGCGTCGTTTAATAGACTAAAGTGTAAGCATTCTTCTTTAGCTATTTCTAAAAAATCACTCGCAAACAAAAGCCCGCCGGTATGATAAAATCTATAAGCAGCATCTAATGCAAGGTCAATTGCTGAATATTCAATATGAGCTATTTGGTGCAAGGTCTTTGCTAAAGCATTATCAGAACTTAGTTCTTTTGGTCTTTTAATCCTTGTTGGGTGAATAATCTCAAGGCTTTTTGCATAACTTGGCTCTTCTAAAACTAAAGGCTCGTATTCATTATAAGCTAGGTTATTGCTTAAAAAATCATCGTAAAAATCATCAAATTTAGCTAATTTTTTAGCATAATCACTCTCGCTTAAAACATCAAATAAAGTATGCGAATAATCTTTCATATTAGTCCTTAAAGCTTATAAATGCGATTTTTTATTTTATAAAATCTTTGATAAAAACATAGTTTTACCAAAGATTATTAAAAAGAATTTAAATAAATACTATTTAAATTCTTTTATTGTCTATAAATCTTGATTTTATTTTACGAAATTAATAAATCAATATTTTAACTAAGTCTAATTTAGCTAGATTTTGCGATGGAATTTTTCATATATCTAATAGATTTTAATTTCACATTTGTGTAAATAAAGTGAAATTATTTTTTAAGGAGATAGCCATGAAAAAGGGCTTTACAATGATTGAGTTGATTTTCGTAATCGTAATTTTAGGAATTTTAGCAGCAGTTGCAATTCCAAAACTAAATGCTACAAGAGATGACGCTGAAATAGCTAAAGCAGCTAGCAACTTCTCAACAGCAATAAGCGATATTACTTCTTATTACACAGCTAAAGGTTCATTTGATAAAGATTTAGCAAAAATGACAAATGTTGCTTTAGGAACAGGTGGTGCATTCTCTATTAAAGGTAAAGAATGTGCAAAAATCACAGCAGATAGTGCTGGTAGCACATTAAAAATTGGCGCCGGTGCCAACATAACTGATGCAATTTGTAAATCTTTTGATGATGTAAGTAGTATTCAAGCTATTCTAGGTAATAAAAAATTATCAACTTATACTACCGGAAGTGAATACAAAATCGAACTAGGTGGCGGAAATATTTCTTTCTAATTTCACTTTATTTGATGAATATTACAAAGCTAAGTTTGGTAAAAATCCAAGCTTAGCTTTTTTTAAATTTTAAAGGACAAAGATGAAAAAAGCTTTTACAATGATAGAACTAATCTTCGTAATAGTTATTCTAGGTATCTTAGCAGCAGTCGCGATACCTAAACTAAATGCTACGAGAGATGATGCTGAAATTACAAAAGGTGTTAGTAATTTCTCAACACTTCTTAGTGATATAGCTTCTTATTACACAGCTAAAGGAAGTTTTGCTACCAATATACAAGATATGACAAATGTAGTAATGCAACCACACGCAACAAACACTTCAACAGCTTATTTGTATATTAAAGATTTAAATTGTGTAACAATCAATGCAGAATCAAGTGGAAGCACTATTAAAATTTTTGCTTCTCCAGACTTTGATAAAGGTGTTTGCAAATCATTCTTCGCAACTAGTAGTGTAAAAGCAGCTATGGGAAATAAAGATATAAAAAATCATCAAGGAATAGCTAGTGCCTATGAAATCAAACTCGGTGGCGGAAATGTTAATTTTTAACCTAGAAACTAATCTAGGTTAGTTACTTTAAGGAAGTTAATGAAAACAGCATTCACAATGATAGAACTTATATTTGTTATTGTAATATTAGGTGTATTAGCAGCAGTTGCAATTCCTAAACTAAATGCTACAAGAGATGATGCTGAAATAGTAAAATCATCTCAAAACCTTGCTATTTTAATTAGTGATTTAGGCTCTTATTATACAACCCAAACAAATTTTAGCAGTAATTTAAAGGATATGACTTCTCAAAGTCTAAAAGATGATAAGTATTTTACTATTAAAAATACTGATTGTTTAGAAGTTACTACTGATGATTATTTTATAGTGGTAAAAAAACTAAAAACCAGAAGTGAATTATGCAATAAATTATTAGGCTTAGAATCTTTAAAACAAATTCTAACAGGAAGAATTTCAAAAACAAATAATAATTTTACAGATATTTCAAAAAGTGATGTTATTTACATTCCTGTTGGTGGAAGTAATGTGGTGTATTAAGAATTTAAATTAGGAATTTTAAAATAAATTTCTTATTTTAAATTCCTACAATTTATTATTTATTCTTATTTAATTTTTACAATCAAGCTATAATGAAATCCGCAAAATAGTCTTAAATTTCGTTATGTTGTTTAATTCTAATATTAACTAAATTACTTTTTGATATACTACACTACGAAAAAGCATTGATTTTGACATTAAAAATTACAATAATAGGAGTAAAAATGGGCGAAAACGATATAATTGCAACCAAACAACAAGTAAGAAAAGCTGGAGATAATATAAGAATAGGTATTGCCACTGAAAACGACTATGAGATAGTGTCTTTTTGGAGAAGTGTTCACGCTCAAATAATGTCAAGCTTTGCAACATCAATTAATAGAAAACTAAAAACAAATAAAATTACCCCTATAGTAGTAGCAAGAAGATTAAAAAGGCTAAATTCTGTTGAATACAAGTTAAAAAGATTTCCAGATATGAAGCTTGATAGAATGCAAGATATTGCAGGACTTAGGATAGTATTTACCAATCTTGACAATACTAAAACTTTTCAGCAAATTATGGAACAAACCTATCTTAAAGGTATAAAAAAATTTAAACTTTTACGAACTAGTGATTATATCAATAAACCAAAAGATGATGGATACCGCTCAATCCATCAGATTTATGAATATCAAGATACGACAAAAAGAGCCTTAGAATTACAACTTAGAACACAATTGCAGCATTTTTGGGCTACAGCAGTGGAAGTTTTAGGAATAACTAGTAAATCAAAAATCAAGCAAGGTGAAGGGGAAGAACAATATAAAGAATTTTTTAGATTATCAAGTGCTTTGTTTTGTATGATAGAACAAACAAAAATTCACGAAAATTATAATAAATTTACACAACAAGAAATATGCCAAAAGATTTTAGAACTAGATAAAAAATACAACATATTAGCAATGCTTTCTGGACTTTTAGTATCTAGCAAAAACATTGAAGAATTTCAAAAAAAGATACATTATTATTTTGTAATAGACCTTGATATGAATACAAGGCGTTTAAGGATTACTGGATATAAAAAATCAGATTTTGAAAAAGCTAAAGAATATTATGATTTTTTAGAACAAAAATCAAAAAATGCAAACAATACTGATGTAGTGCTTGTATCATCAGACAAAATTAAAACACTAAGGAAAGCCTATCCTAACTATTATTTAGATAGTAGAGAATTTGTAGAAGTTATCAAAGCAGCTATCAAAGAAAACATTAAATCTTAAATTATAATTTAGATAAAAACTAATTGAAAAATGGAATTTAAAACTATATATTTATTTTAAATTCCTAAATTAAATTCTTAATATAGTTAAAACGAGTATTTAGCTTCTAATCTAGTTTTATAAGTTTTAATATTTTTCATATCGGTTTTAGTAATCGCATAATCATAAAATGCGCTAAATTTTAATTGCTTAGAATATTTATAAACAATTTTTGGCATTAATTCTGTTTGCTTATATTTAGCTAAATCAAGCTTTACCCCGCCATTAATTATGCTAAATAAAAAATTAAAATTATCATATTTATAAGATATATTTGAATACAAATATTCTCTTTTACCTATTCCACCATAAAATCCATCTATTATCGTTTTTCCCGAATGCAAAAGCAATCCTTTATCATGCCAAGTTACAAAACTTGCTTTATCCTTTTTACCATAATTTATATAGCCTAACTCAAAATCAAAATTCTTAAATCCGACTAGAATTTCAACGCCATAAAATACAGAATTACTTGCATTTAGAGAAGTTTTGTAATTTTGCTTTAATGATGTGCTAGTTAGTTGAGAATTAAAAGAATAATGATAACTCTTCTTATCTCCTAAATAACTTTTCAAATCCACTCCATAAAAAATAGCAAAATCATTAAGATAATCAGCACCTAAAGTAAGATTTATTAAATCATTATGATAATTAATATTTAGCCCATAAAGGTTTTGATTATAGATTTGTGATTTTAAATTCTTTGGCAGATTTGTGGCTTTCAGTGGTATTTTATAAGATATTTGATTTATTGCTTTTTCGTTTATCAAACTACTTTCACTCAAATCAAAATTATCTACAAAATACGCATTTATATTTGTATTATCTAAAGAATGATTATCAATCAAAAACGAAGTAACCAAAACCCCATCATTAAACATACTAGGCACTTTTAATCTACCAAAACTAAAGCTTGTATTAAAATTAGTATAAGTTAAATTCGCTTCTTTTAAATGAAAATTATCATTAGTCTTAATATAAGCATTATTTGAATAACTAAAAGATTTTGTATCATATCTAAACACCGCATTAGCCTTGTAATTATCAGCTAAATTTAGGCTTAATTTATAATCTAATCTAATTTTGTGTGCTGGTTGAGTTAAAGCAATATCCTTAACTCTAGTAGCATCATAGCGATACCTTAAAAACCCATCTAAATCTACATTTTTTATTGATTGTTCTAAACTAAGTGCATTAGCACAAACAGCAACTAAACTTAAAGAAATTGTTGTTTTAATATTCATTTTTATCCTTTTTTATGAGAATGATAAATATTATTAAAACAAACTTATATTTAAATTAATTATCATAATAAATATTAAATAATATGATAATTTAAATTCTTTAAGAATTATTTTTTATATATCAAATTAAGTTTTGAATTCTCATAATAAAATGAATAATAAATATTATTCTTTTTAATAATTTCATAAGTTTATTAGTTTAAAATATTAAATATAAAAATTAATTTTATTTTAAGGAGTTATATGAAAAAGTTATTTTTAAGTTGTCTTATATCATCTTTTGCATTAGCAAATAGTATGTACTTAAATAAAGATGTTGAAATTAAACTTGATGGTAAAATAATAGGAACTGCTAGTTTATTAGCACCTGTAAAAGTCATTTCAAGCAATAACGATACTAGCAAAGTTGAGCTAATTGGATATGTTAATGATAATTATCAAGAAGAAATAGTTAAAAGTTTTTCTCAAATTGAAAATTATATGAGTTTTCACGATAACAATGACAATCCAACATACAAAGGTGACGCTAATCCATACATTAAAATGCTTGAAGTGTTGCAAGATGAATATGGAGAAAATTGGCATAAAGTAAGCATAACTTTTGATGTAAATTCAAATGATTTAGTAGCTAGCAAAGATGAAATCTTTAAAAATGCAAAAAGTTTTTACGAGCAAACTTGCTCGCCTTGTCATTTGTTGCACGATACTAAAGAATATTCGGTAAATCAATGGCCTTCAAATCTTGAAAGTATGATAAGTTCTGGTTATGTGGAGCTAAGCAAGGATGAAAAAAGCTTAATTATTAAATATTTACAAAATCACGCAAAAGACATTAAATAAAGGAGAAGAATATGAAAAGAAGAAGTTTTTTAAAACTAAGTGCAGTAGCAGGAGTTGGATTACAAGCTAGCAAAATTGAAGGTATTAAAGATACAATTTTTGATGATAAAAAGGCTTTAGTATCTGATAGGTTTGGTAGTTTTTACGCAAATATTAATAGTTCTCAAATCGTTAGCGTTACACCTTTTGAAGGAGATAAATTCCCTAATACTATGAATAATTGTGTTCCAGATAGAACACAAAACGAAAGCCGTGTTTTATATCCTTGTGTTAGAAAAAGCTACCTAGAAGGAAAAAAGAAAAACGATTTAAGGGGTGAAGAAGAATTTGTAAGAGTTAGTTGGGAAACAGCACTTGATTTAGCAGCAAAAGCGCTTAAAGAAAACTTTGACAAATATGGCCCTGAAGCTATATATGGCGAATGCTATTGGTGGGGTGGCTGGGGTAAAATTAGCTGGGGAAGAACCACAGCTCATAGAATGCTAAAAATCCTAGGTGGATATGTTGAAGAAAGTGGAGACTATTCAACCGGTGCTGGTATGGTAATATTGCCACATATTTTTGGCTCAAACACCGTTTATGAAGCACCTACAACTTGGAAAAGTATTTTAGAAAACGCAAAAAGTGTTGTATTTTGGGGAACTGACCCACTAGTAACAAATCAAATTGCAGTTGGCACACCAACTCACACTAATTATGAATATTTCACAAAATTAAAAGAACTAAGTAAAGCAGGAAAAATCAAAACTTATAGCATAGATGTATATGCTAATAATACAAATCGTTATATTGAAAGTGAATTAATATCAGTTCGCCCTAATACAGACACTGCAATGATGATAGGAATGTGTTGTTATTTGTATGAAAGTGGAAAATATGCAAAAGATTTTATTAAAAAATATACGGTTGGCTTTAATAAATTTAAAGAATACTTCATGGGCGAAAATGATGGAATAAAAAAAGATTTAACTTGGGCTAGCAATATTTGTGGAGTAGATACAACAACATTAAAAAAATTAGCAGATGATTTATGTGATAATAAATCAATAATTATTGCAGGTCGTGCAATACAAAGACAAGACCACGGCGAGCAAGCACATTGGATGATAACAATACTAGCAACAATGTTAGGGCATATAGGAAGCAAGGGTTGTGGATTTGAGTTTAGTTTAGGATATTATTCTCAAGGTGCTGATAAATTTATAGCACCTACTTTAAAAGGACTTTCATCTATTCCAAGCGATGATTTAGGAGACGAAAATAGTCCTTGGAAAAAATTTGAAAACATAACAATTCCAAGTTCAAGAAGTATTGACGCTATGCTAAACCCAGGTAAAATAATTGACCAAAATGGTAAAAAAATAAAACTTCCACATATTAAAGTAGCATTTAATGCTAGTGGGTCATTTTTTACTCGCCATCAAGATGTAAATCGTGCTATTGAAGGATTTAAAAAGGTTGATACGATTATTACAGCTGAACCATTTTGGACTTCACAAGCAAAATTAAGTGATATTGTTTTACCTGTTGCTATTGAGCCTGAGCGTTATGATATAGAAGCTAGTACAAATTCTGAATATATTTTCTTAAATAAGCCTGTAATTGAACCTATGGGAGAGAGTAAAAGCGATTTTTGGATTTGTAAAGAAATTTGTAAAAGATGGGGAGTAGAAGAAATATTTACAGAAGGAAAAGCAACCGAGCTTGATTGGATGAAATATATTTATAACGACGCTTTACAACAAGGAAAATCATTAGGATATGATATGCCAACTTTTGATGAAGCACTTAATAAAGGATTTGTTAGATTTGATAAAGTAAATAAAGATACAGAATATTACACAAGACTTAGTGATTTTGTAAGCAATCCGCATAAATATAGATTAGGAACACCAAGTGGAAAGATTGAGATTTTCTCTCCAACAATTGCAAAAATGGGTTATGATGATTGTTTAGGTCATCCTGCTTGGTTTGAACCATTTGAGTGGGTTGGTAACAAAGAACAAATTAAAAAATATCCAATTGCTGTTGTAAGTCCTCATTCTAGATTTAGACTACACTCTCAGCTAAATAACTCACTTATTAGAAATTATGCTGAAGTAAATGGCAGAGAGCCTATGATAATTCATCCTGATACTGCAAAAGCAAGAGGTATTAAAACAGGCGATATTGTAAGAGTATATAATGATAGGGGCGAAATTTTAACAGGTGCATTAGTAAGTGATATTGTAAGGGCTGATACTATTATAATTTGTGAAGGTGCTTGGTATGACCCTGAAGTTTATGGGAAAAAATCACTTTGTCAGCACGGATGCGTAAATGTGCTAACTCGTGATAAAGGAACATCAAAACTAGCTCAATCAAACACAGCTCACACAACCTTAGTAGAGATTGAAAAATTCAAAGGTGTTATTAGACCTTTAAGAGCATTTTCTAAGCCAAAAATCATTCAAGGTTAAATAAAAAGCGAGATTTATTCTCGCTTTTAAATTCCAACTCCAATACTTCATAAAATAATGCAGCCGTATATTAAGAGATTTACTAAAATAAAAGAAGAGCCAATAAATACAAAAAACAAATCATATAACAATTCATCTTTTAAATACAGATAAAAATAATAAGTATTTGCAAATATAATAAATATAGAATTAGCAGTTATATCTAAGGCTGAAAAAGTGGTTAAATGCTTAAATACAAAAATACAATAAGCGTAAAAAATTACACTCAATACGAAAATAAAAAAATCAACTTTATTAAAAAATCTTACCATTTTAAATTCCTTTTATTTTCATACTATCAAAAATAAAAGGAATTAGCTAGAAAAATTAATTTTGCACTTTTTATAATTTAATCTATTTTATATTCACACGCTACTTGATAGCCTAAATTACAAGCTTTTCTTACATATTCCTTAGCCAAGCTTTTATTGGTATAATAATAAAAGTTACCTAAATTATTGCAAGCTATAGCCTCTCCTAAATTACAAGCTTTTTCATAAAGCATTTTCGCTCTTTCTTTATTGTTTTCTTTCGTATAATAAATATTTCCTAAATTAGTGCAAGCGTTTAAATATCTTAAATTACAAGATTTTTCATAATAACTCTTTATTTCATTCATCAATGCAGGATTTTGGCTTTGCTCTAACATATACGCTATATTGTGGCACGATATAGGCTCATTATTATTACAAGCTAACATATAATAATTAATCCCTTTAGTAAATTCTTCCTTACTTTTAGCACTATAAATATAAGCAGTTCCTAATTCCATACAAGCTGACATATAATTAAGCTCGCAAGACTTTTCTAAATACTTAATAGATTCTGCTATTTGCATTTCTTTTGCCTTAGCAATTCCTATGTTATAACAATCATTTGCATTGTTACAAATTACTTGATTATTAGCAAAACAAGCACTAACACAAAATGCCAATACTAAAAACTTTTTCATCAACACTCCTTTTAATTTTGCGTATCTTAGCATATTTTACAAAGATTTTACATTGTAGAAATCTTAACAATTTTTTTTTAGTCTATAATTAGCCCAATTTTTTAAAAAGGAAAGGTAATGGCAAGAGAAAACATTATTATAACGATACTTTTTGCTATCGTTTGTGTTGGCTTTTTGTTTTGGGGTTATAGCACCACAAATTATTATATATTCTTCACAATTGCTGCAATTTTTGGAATATTTTTAGCATTCAATATAGGTGCAAACGATGTTGCAAATGCTTTTGGAACGAGTGTTGGAGCAAAAACTCTTAGCATAAAACAAGCTTTAATAATAGCTGCGATATTTGAATTTAGCGGAGCATTTTTTGCTGGTGCTGAAGTAACTGCTACTATTAGAAGTGGTATTGTAAGCGTTAAAGAAAACATAGAACCTATGCACTTTGCTTATGTTATGATGAGTGCTTTGTGTGCTGCTAGTGTTTGGATTTTTATAGCTACTTATAAATCTTTACCAGTTAGTTCAACTCATTCAATAGTAGGCGGGATTTTAGGTGCTGCACTAGCTTTAGGTTTCATAGCCGAAAATAACGCTACTCAAGTTAGCTGGGGTGGGATAGGAACCATTGTTGCTAGTTGGTTTATCTCTCCTGTATTAGGTGGGGTTTTGAGTTATTTTGTTTATTCGTTAGTTTATAAATTCATTGTAGTTCCTACTAAAGAAAAAGAAAATACTTTAAAACAAATCAAAAAAGATAAAGCAGAGTATAAAAAACAATATATAGATGAATTTATGCAAAGCGAAAAATCTAAGCAATATAGTGAGCTTTACGGCATTTTGCTTAACGAAAAAGGCGAATACGCAAATAAATTAAAAGAATTTACAAAAAAAGAAAAAGCAGTTGATGTAGCAGGATTTTTAAGCAAACGCATACCTGTTTTAGCTACTTTAATAGCTTTTGTAATTTCATCTATGTTATTTTTTAAAGCCTTAAATAATGTTGATACAGGACTTAGTCATTTTAGTATAGGATTAATCATCTTATTAATTTGTATTAGTGCTTATATAATTTGTGTAGGAATTATTAATATTATGAAAAAAGGCGAACCAAAAAAAGCAGTAAATCGTATTTTTTCATGGTTTCAAATATTTACAGCTTGCACATTTGCCTTTTCTCACGGAGCAAACGATATTTCAAACGCAGTTGGACCATTTGCTGCGATTTTAGATATTTTACACACAAATACAATAAATCCAACTTCAGCAGTGCCTACTATTGTAATGTTAGTATTTGGTATTTCACTAGTTGCTGGGCTTTGGTTTTTAGGCAAAAGCGTTATTAAAACCGTTGGCAAAAGTCTAGCAAAAATCAAACCTACCACAGGTTTTAGTGCCGAGTTTGCTTCAGCTATTGTAATACTTCTAGCAACTCAACTAGGAATTCCAATCAGCTCAACTCATATTCTAATAGGTGCGGTATTAGGAATTGGAGTATTTAACAAAAACGCAAATTGGAAAATGATGAAGCCAATAGGCTTAGCATGGATGATAACCTTACCTGCTAGTGCTTTAATTTCGGCATTTTTCTTAAGCTTACTTTATTATTTATTTTAGGAGATTTAATGAATCAAATTCAAGATGATATTTTAAAGACAAAAGAAGGCAAAAAATCCTTTAAAAACGCAATCATTAGCTGTTGGCTAGGAACTGCTATGGAATATGCTGATTTTGTTTTATATGGCCTTGCGGCTGCAACCGTTTTTGGTAAAGTTTTTTACCCAGAGCAAACTCCTATAATCGCTCTAATGCTTAGTTTTGCAACCTATGGAGTTGGCTTTATTGCTAGACCTATTGGAGCTTTCTTTTTTGGTAGATTAGGAGATAAATATGGTCGTAAAGAAGTTATGATGATAACTATATTTTTGATGGGTGCAGCGACTACTTTAATAGGATTTATCCCATCTTATAATAGCATAGGCATTTTAGCACCTTTATTATTAGTAATTTTAAGATTTTTACAAGGTTTTGGAGCAGGAGCTGAACTTAGCGGTGGAGCTATTATGTTGGGTGAATACGCACCTAGCAAAAATCGTGGTTTAGTATCATCAATCATTGCACTAGGCTCTAATAGTGGGACTTTAATTGCTAGTGGAATTTGGTTTTTACTTGGATTTTTAGATGATAAAGACTTTTTAGAATGGGGCTGGAGATTGCCATTTATATTTAGCTTTTTAATAGCTGCATTTGCCTTGTATCTAAGACGCTTTGTAGGAGAAACACCTGTATTTGCAAAACAAAAAGAACAAATGCAAAAACAACGAGAACAAAATTTAAAAACTCACAAAACCGAAAACAAAACTTTTTGGCAAAAAAACAAATCATTTTTTATTATGCTAGGTCTTAGAATGGGAGAAAACGCCCCATCTTATATAGCTCAAAGCTTTTTAGTAGGTTATGTTTATACTATTTTATTATTAGACAAACAAATAGCTACAACAGGGGTTTTAATAGCTTCATTTTTAGGATTTTTAGTTATTCCATTATCTGGATGGCTAAGCGATAAATTTGGTCGTCGCATTATGTATAGGATATTTTGCTTATTATTAATGATTTATGCAGTTCCTGCATTTATGTTACTTGATAGCAAAAATGAAATAATAGTAATTTGTGTAATTGTCGTAGGAATGTGCCTTGCATCTTTAGGGATTTTTGGAGTTCAAGCAGCTTACGGAGTTGAAATGTTTGGGTGCAAAAATCGTTATACAAAAATGGCACTAGCTAAAGAAATCGGTGGCATTTTATCAGGTGGAACTGCACCATTTTTAGCGACTTATTTTATAAATCTAACTCATAATTGGTATTTAATCGCTGCTTATTTTATATTTATGGCAGGAATTGGATTTGTTACTACATTTTTTGCTCCTGAAACTAGGGGTAGAGATTTAAATCTTATTGAAGATGCTATATGAAAATCGTAATTGATACTGATATAGGCAATGGTATTTGTGGGGCTAATACTGATGATGGCTTAGCCCTAGCACTTGCAATTGCTAGTAAAAAGATTGATTTAAAAGCAATAACAACTCTAAGCGGAAATGTGATAAATCACAAAGCTTATGCAGTCGCAAGGAATTTAATTTCTAAATTAGGGATTAAAATTCCTGTATTTTTAGGCTCAAGCAAGGCTTTATTAGAAGATGAAACGCCGTGGAGAAAAAGACTTGATGAGAGTGTTTATAATTTTAAATTAGAACACTTATGGCAAGATTTTAAACCTATTAAACTTTATAAAAACGCTAAATTAAACGCTGTTTATAAATTATGCGAATTAGCAAGAGTTTATAAAAATGAGCTTATTGTTTGTGCTATTGGACCACTTACAAACATAGCTCAAGCTTGTATTTTAGATAATGAGTTTGCAAAAAATGTAAAAGAGATTTTAATTATGGGCGGGGTATTTGATATGAGTAAATACCCTAAAGATACTAATTTTGGTTTTGACCCAGAAGCTGCTAGGATTGTGCTAAGAAGTGGGGCAAAAATCACTCTAGCACCTTACAATATCACAATGCAAACTAGCCTAACTCATAAAGATTTAGAAGAAATAAAAGCAATTAATAATAAATTATGTGATTTTTTATATACAAGTATTAAGCCTTGGATAAGTTATGCAGAGCTTACAAGAAATAGCATTGGCACTTGGATACACGATGCTTTAATAATTGCATATTTGCTAGATTCTAGCATTTGTAAAAGCGATGAATATTATGTAGATATAGAAACTTGTGGCGAAGCAAGGGGCAAAAGCTTAAGATATGATAAAAATCTTAATATGAATATAGGCATTGATTTAAGCAAGTTAAACCTAGTAAAGGTTTTAAAAGATATTGATAATGAAAAATTATTAAAGCTAATAAAGGCAACTTTAAATGAATTTAGCAATTGATATAGGCTCAAATACTCTTAAAATAGCTGTATTTGATAAGGTTTTAAAAAACTACGAAAAGGTCTTAAACTTAGGACTATTTTATGAAAACGAGTGTATAAATGATGAAGGAATTAAGGTCTTAATCAATGCACTTGATGAGCTAAATTACGATTTAAGCAAGGCAAAAGTAGTTGCTACTGCAATTTTTAGAAAAAGTAAAAATGCTGATTTAATAGCTAATATGCTTTATCAAAAATACGGCTTTAAATTAAAAATATTAAGCCAAAACGAAGAAGCAAGGCTTACTAGATTAGGGGTTGGAATTTCAATTCAAGGTGATTTTACTTTAGTAGATGTTGGTGGGTATTCAACAGAAATTACAAGTAATGATAAAAAATTATTACTTGATATAGGACTTTTATCTTTTTATAAAAGCGTAAAAGAAAAAAACTTAGATATTAAAGACTACGCATATACACTTTTAAACCCTTATAAAAACGAGCTTAAAAGTTATCCAAGACCAATTGTTCTAGCATCAAAAACGGGAATATTTGCAAAAAGTATTGCAAAAAATATTGCTTATAAAGATATTGATGATTTAGAGTTTCATAATAGCATTGTAAATAAAGATGAATTATATAAGTTAATTGATTTTATTAATACAAATAATGCCGAAAAAAGAGATTTAATGCTAGGAGTTAATAGAGATTTTGCAGTGCTTTGCGGGGCTTATTTTATTGATACTTTATTTGATGATTTTGAATTTATCATTTCAGCTTATGGGCTTAAAGAAGGAATTTTATTAGGAGAATAGTATGAAAAAATTATGGGGCGGTAGATTTAGCCAAGCTACGGATAAATTAGTAGAAAATTACACAGCGACTTTGCCACTTGAAAACAGACTTGCTTTAATAGATATAAAAGGAAGCATAGCACACGCAAAAATGCTCGAGCGTCAAAAAATCATAAACTTTCAAGAATTAGCAGAGATTTTAAAAGGCTTAGAAATTATTCAAAACGAATTTATAGAAAATAAATTTGAGTTTAATATAAGCGATGAAGATATTCATATGGCTATTGAAAAAAGACTTAGTATTTTAATAGGTGCAAGTGCTGGCAAACTTCACACTGCAAGAAGTAGAAACGACCAAACCGCACTAGATGGAATATTACAAATGAAAGAATTTGTATTAGGAATTAAAGCTAATTTAAAAGAATTGATGCAAGAGATTTTAAACCAAGCTAAGACAAATTTAGACTTAATTATGCCAGGCTTTACTCATCTTCAAACCGCTCAACCGATTTTATATTCGCATTGGATAATGGCGTATTTTTGGATGTTTAAAAGAGATTATGATAGATTTTTAAATCTATACAATTCATTAAACGAATGCCCACTAGGCTCGGCTGCACTTGCTGGGACTACTTTTAATATAGATAGATTTTTTAGCGCAAATGAACTTGGCTTTGCAAAGCCAAGTGAAAATAGTATTGATAGTGTTAGCAATAGAGATTATATGCTTGAGTTTTGTAGTGTTAGTGCAATTTGTTTTAGCCATCTTTCACGCCTTTGTGAAGAGCTAATTATTTTTAATTCAAATGATTATAAATTCATTGAGTTAAGTGATGATTTTTGCACGGGTTCAAGCATAATGCCACAGAAAAAAAACCCCGATGTATGCGAAAAAATGCGTGGCAAAACAGGTAGAATTTATGGCAATCTAATCTCAATGCTAACTATTATGAAAGGTTTGCCACTAGCTTATAATACCGATATGAGCGAAGATAAAGCAAGTGTTTATGATACGCAAGATACCATAAAAGATAGTCTAATAATAATTACAAAACTAATTGCAAAAATGAAACCAATTAAAGAAAATATGCTAAGAGCAGCTGCTAATGGATATTCAAATGCTACTGATTTGGCTGATTATTTAGCTAAAAAAGGTGTGCCATTTAGAAAAGCTCACGAAATTACGGGAAAATTAGTAAGCTATGCAATCTCAAAAAAACTTAAATTAGATGAATTAAGCTTAGATGAATTAAGGCTTGAGTGTGATTTAATTGAAGATGATATTTATAAAGCAATTGATTTAAAAACTTGCGTTGATTTAAGAAATTCTTATGGTGGGACATCAGAAAACGCAGTAAAAACCCAACTCCTAAACGCTCAAAAAACATTAGAAAATCTAGGAATTTAATTTGAAACTATGTTTAAAGATAGTAAAAGCTATCTTTAAACTTGCAATTTATTATCTTAATAATCAAGCTTTTTATTTATATCTAATCATATTTTAAATTCATAAAATCTAGATTATAACAAATCACAATGCAACTAAAATATCAACCTAAAGGAGCAAAAAGAATTTGTAATTTTATCTTAGTATTAAAGTAATCTAAGTTATATTCTAGTGTTTTATACCCTAAACTACCATCAAAAAGTGGATATATAAGCCAAACTTCACTAACTTTAAAAGCTATTGCATAGGCAAATAATTGATATAAATCAGCTTGGCTAATATTACTTAACTTATTTATGATTTTATACTTTGTATCAGCGATGATTGTTTTATCTTTAAGCTCAATTAAAATATCAGGTCGCATTAAACAACGCTCATTTTGACCATCTTTTATTAAGTGTTTTTTTAATAATTGAGTGCTTATTTTTATATTTGGATTGTGTTTTTTAAGCATAAAAGCTACATAATCTTCAAAAAGTCTATTCATATCAAAAAGCAAAGCATAAGCGTTATTATCCCCCGCAAATGGTGTAAAACTAAAACCATTTAAAAATAACTTACACCATAAAAGTATGTTTTCATAATAACTATAATGCTTATTTTTTACACTAAATTCACATTTTTTAATATCAATTAAACTAATATCATCAAAAGTCTTTAAATATTTTAAAATCTTTTTATTTTGACTTAGTTTTTTTAAATGAAATAATGTAGTTTTTATAGTTTGATTTATCACATTGTCTATGATATATTCATCATTTTCGGTAAAAAATCGCTCTTTATGAATTAAGTTATGTTTTAAATTCTCATTAAAAAGCAATTTGCCTTTTAAAGTTGTTCTATTTTCAGCTATTTTTATATAATCACTCATAAGCCCTTTATTTAAAAGCACGAAAAGTTCTTCTAAAAACATTTCAACAAAGACTTCAAAAAGTGGTATTTTTTCATCTTTTAGCGTTGCTTTAAGCGATTTTTTAAACGGACTTTTTTGTAAAGTTCTTAAAAGTTCTAAAAGTAGCTGCTTGGGATTTAACTCTCTTTCTTTACAATCCTTAAACATCTCATCTTTTAGCTCATAAGCCTTGCTTAAATCTATTCTTGGCATTATCTCATTACTTGGTTTTGAAACCTTAGGATAAATTTCTAAAACCCCACTTTTTGTCTTTATAAGCCCTACATAATTTCTTGCTTTTAGCTTATTTTTGCCGACTATTTTTAAAAACTTTGGGTTATTTTCAGCAAAGCTCATAAGCTCATTTAAAAACTCGTCGTTATCAAGTGAGCTTATTATTTCGTGTTCGTGGGCTATTTCAATCTTCATATATTTTCTTAAAATCCGTTTCATTAAAATCATCGCTTAAATAAAACTTATCGGTATTTAAAATATTTTTAGTTTTTATCATACCATTATCATTAAGCACCGATTTTATCTGCGAATAATCATTATAAAAATACTCTTCTAAAAGTGGTAAAATCTTATTTCTAAACACGACTTTAAGCTCATCAATGCTGTTTATATCCATAAAATACGAATGTCCGATAAGCTTTTCATCTCCTATTAAACATTCAATTCTTTCATTCATTTTATTTAATAATTCTTGAAGATTTATCCCATCGCAATTAGAATTTAAAAGAAAACTATTAGGCATAATCTTTTTAAACTCAAACCTACGCCTTAATGCCGTATCAAGGGTAGTGATACTCTTATCAGCTGTATTCATAGTGCCTATTATATAAACATTATTTGGCACACCAAAACTCTCTTTACTATATGGCAACACTACTTCTAGCTCTTCAGCATTTCCTAGTCTTTTACTAGGCTCAATAAGTGTGATAAGCTCTCCAAAAATCTTACTAATATTCCCACGATTTATCTCATCAATAATGATTATATAAGGCTTTAAATCTTCTTTTTGATTTTTATAATTATCTTTTTTCTCAAACTCAAAAAGTTTTTTATAAAGCATAAAATAATACCCCGCATTACCATGATTAATACTCTTGCTTTCAAACTTTGGCTTTATATCTTTATAGCTTTTTATATTTCCTATTTTAAATTCTTCGTAATCACGTTTAATTATATCCATAACTAATCTTTGATCACTTTGTATAGTGCCACCAAGTTTAAAAGAACGGCACTTGCCGTCTTTATCATAATAAACGCTATGAATATTTACACCCTTTTCTAACTCAAATTCCTTATTTTGGTCTAAAAACTCACTTTTTACATACTCAGCAAAATAATTGATAAGCTTATCAAAATCTAGCTCATTTGGAGTAGAGTAATTTATATAATTTTGCTTAGCTTTATTACATAAAGCCTTAAAAACACCATCATCTATCATATACTTTAGCTCTTCGTTGTCAAAATCAGGTCTAATTCCTTCTACAAATTCTTCATATCCATAGCTTTGATGAAAAGTGATAAATACGATTTGTCCGTTTTCTACATACTCCTTAAACTTTTTTTGCATTACTTGTCTTGTGTTAATTTCGTTTGTTTGAGTTGAAAAATCTTCGCCCAAAATCTCTAAAGCTATATTTATAGTATCATAAGTCTTACCAACCCCTGGTGCTCCATATAAAATCTGATTTAACGGATATTTTTTCATAGGTATTTTACTCCTTTATTTTTTCATATAATATTTAAAAAACTTCATAATATATTAACTAGATAAAGTATAACAAATTTAACAATATCACTTACAAAAATTATGCAATATCTTAAATCTAAATCAAAATTAAAAAGTAGAAAATGATAAATATTTTTAATAAGGTAGTAATTTAAAACAATCATAAATATTTTTTATGCTAGTTTTTTGATTTTATTTGATTTTTATAAAAAAGGTGCTAAGGATAGCACCTTTTTTGTTATTACAAATAATCTTTAAAACTATTGTAATAATTTAGTCGTTTTTTTAAGATAGCTAATGCTATCTTAAAAACTCCTATTATTATTTTAATAATTTAGTAGTTTTTAAGGCGATAAGCACCTTAAAAACTCCATTCATTAACGCAATAATCTTTAATGCGTTTTTAAAGATAGCCGAAGCTATCTTTAAAACTATTGTAATAATCTCATTACGTTTTGTTGAACAGCGTTAGCTTGGCTCATTGCATATACACCTGATTGAGCTAGGATTTGGTGTTTACTAAATGTAGCACTCTCAGATGCAAAGTCAACATCTCTAATATTACTTTCAGCTGATTTAACATTTACTTGAGTAACTGAAATATTATTAACAGTTGAAACAAGTTGATTTTGGACAGAACCAAGGTCACTTCTAATTGCTTCAAGAGCTTTTTGAGCTGTTTCAGCAATATTCATCATAGCTTGTGCACCTTTTAGTGTCATTACGCCTGCTGCGTAGCCGTTAACATTATCTCCTGTATCAGTTGCTTGCCACTCTTCGTTGTTAAAGCCCATTGCATCAGCTGTATCTACATCTATCTTAGCATTTGTTTCTCTTAATGAAACAGTTTTTTCGCTAACATTCTTATCAAATCCGATTGCTGAGTTTGTAGTAAAGCCATTAGCATCTTTAATCTCTACTTGAATATCTCTACCATTATTTGCAACAAGGCTTAATCTTCCCATGTTTGTGCTGTTTTCAGTATTTAAGCCGATAATTGAAGTAAGACCTGCTTTATCAGGCTCATTCATACCAGCTTTAACACCTGCAAAGAATTGCTTAAATGAGTGAGCTATCATACCCTGTTTAGCTTCATCGGTATCCATAGTTTTACCATTTGCCGCATCAATTAATTTATCTAATTTTTGCTCAATTTTATCAATTGTCGCATTTGCACCTGATTTTGTTGTTTGAGCTCTTAAATCCTTAAATAAATCTGTAATTTCTTTACCCAAACCTGCTGCTGGACCTGTTGCAGGTTGATTATTTGTTAGATTTAATGCACCGATTTTTTCTGCCGCTAAAGTAGCAAAATCTACTTCTTTAGCACCTATTGGAGCAGATGCGGTTTCAAATGCCCCCATAGCATCACCAAGAGTTTTTAAATCTGTCACAGCTGCTGCTGTTTTAGCAGTTGTTGCGGCTTGTACCATAGTATCTAACTCACCATCTAAAGTAGCCACATCGCCTGTTTGATTATATGCTGCTAGTTCTCCCCTAGCTTTAATTCCAGCATCCTCTACTGTAGTAGCATATGCCTTAGTTGCTGCAGCTATAACATCTGTAAAGGCAGTTTTGAAAGTACCTGCATTAGCAGCTGCTGAATGGGCTGTATTAAAAGTATCTATAGCTGTTGCTATTTCGCTAAAGCTTTTTGAATTATTTATTAAATCTTTTAATTTTTCAGCTGCTGCATCACCTTGAGCCTTAGCAACTTGTCCAGCGGCGTCATTAGCAGCTGCTGCAACACCAATATAACCATCCATTGCCTTTAAAGCCTCTGATTTAAACTTATCTAAAGCTGCTTGCTCTTTTTCGTGGAAAGTGTTATAAGCATTACTTGCTGCTGTAGCTTGTTTAGTCTTAGTTAAAGCATCATTATAAATAGCCGCATCTTGCACTCCGTGAGCGTTTTTAACATCTCCGAAGCTATTTTCTTTAATTAAAATAGAACCTGCAGTTCCTGCTGCTGTAGTCCAAGTAGCATCATTACCTAAATCTACTCCTAATTTAGCATTAGGTCTTCCTGCTGCTCCTTGAGTTACTAAATCATGAATATCATTAGCGCCTGTTGGAACTTTAACGTTATCTTCTATTTTAATCCCTCTACCATCTCTATTTGCAAGTACTAATCTACCCTTAGCATCTACAGAAGCCTCAACCCCTGTTTGATCTTTTACAGCATTAATAGCTGCTCTAAGTGCTCCGTTTCCGTCTTTTTCTTGAACATTTACTGTTCCAATCTTAACGCCATTAATACTAAAATTACTTGTAGTCTCACCTGCTTTAATAGGCTGCTCGAATGTAGAAATCGCTGTTACACTAGCCTTAATTCCTGTCTTATCGCTTGCTTTATTGATAGCTTCAGCTAAAGCTCCTAGACCTGTAGTAGCACTGATATCACCTTTTTCATTTGTAAGTTTTACAGGTTCTAAAGTTACATCATTAATCCCATCAACGTTTTTAAAAGTAACTGTAGCTGTTCCTGTT